>NZ_MKMC01000011.1:0-95574 GCF_001856095.1 Methylomonas sp. LWB | reverse complement strand
GTTTCTGGCTTCGAAAATAAAGTGTTGACACTTTCTGAAAGTTCTGTAGAATATGTCGGCTCAACAGGGCGAGATGCTCTGGCTCTTTAACAAGATGAATCGAAATAATTTGTGTGGGTATGTGTGGCGATACGTTTCTGTTAGAAATTATCGGCGCAGAGAATCCACGTCAATTCGCAAGAAACGACGTTCTGTAGTCGAGCCAAGATTGGATGCTAATCTTATTTAGTATCAAGCATTATTAAACTGAAGAGTTTGATCATGGCTCAGATTGAACGCTGGCGGTATGCTTAACACATGCAAGTCGAACGCTGAAGGGTGCTTGCACCCGGATGAGTGGCGGACGGGTGAGTAATGCATAGGAATCTGCCTATTAGTGGGGGATAACGTGGGGAAACTCACGCTAATACCGCATACGATCTACGGATGAAAGCCGGGGACCTTCGGGCCTGGCGCTAATAGATGAGCCTATGTTGGATTAGCTAGTTGGTGGGGTAAAGGCCTACCAAGGCGACGATCCATAGCTGGTCTGAGAGGATGATCAGCCACACTGGGACTGAGACACGGCCCAGACTCCTACGGGAGGCAGCAGTGGGGAATATTGGACAATGGGCGAAAGCCTGATCCAGCAATACCGCGTGTGTGAAGAAGGCCTGAGGGTTGTAAAGCACTTTCAATAGGAAGGAATACCTGCCGGTTAATACCCGGTAGACTGACATTACCTATACAAGAAGCACCGGCTAACTCCGTGCCAGCAGCCGCGGTAATACGGAGGGTGCAAGCGTTAATCGGAATTACTGGGCGTAAAGCGTGCGTAGGCGGTTGTTTAAGTCAGATGTGAAAGCCCTGGGCTTAACCTGGGAACTGCATTTGATACTGGGCAACTAGAGTTTAGTAGAGGGGAGTGGAATTTCAGGTGTAGCGGTGAAATGCGTAGAGATCTGAAGGAACACCAGTGGCGAAGGCGGCTCCCTGGACTAAAACTGACGCTGAGGTACGAAAGCGTGGGTAGCAAACAGGATTAGATACCCTGGTAGTCCACGCCGTAAACGATGTCAACTAACTGTTGGGTTCTTAAAGAACTTAGTAGTGGAGCTAACGTATTAAGTTGACCGCCTGGGGAGTACGGCCGCAAGGCTAAAACTCAAATGAATTGACGGGGGCCCGCACAAGCGGTGGAGCATGTGGTTTAATTCGATGCAACGCGAAGAACCTTACCTACCCTTGACATCCTCGGAACTTGTCAGAGATGACTTGGTGCCTTCGGGAACCGAGAGACAGGTGCTGCATGGCTGTCGTCAGCTCGTGTTGTGAAATGTTGGGTTAAGTCCCGTAACGAGCGCAACCCTTATCCTTAGTTGCCAGCGAGTCAAGTCGGGAACTCTAGGGAGACTGCCGGTGATAAACCGGAGGAAGGTGGGGACGACGTCAAGTCATCATGGCCCTTATGGGTAGGGCTACACACGTGCTACAATGGTCGGTACAGAGGGCAGCAAACTCGCGAGAGCCAGCAAATCCCAAAAAGCCGATCCTAGTCCGGATTGCAGTCTGCAACTCGACTGCATGAAGTCGGAATCGCTAGTAATCGCGGATCAGAATGCCGCGGTGAATACGTTCCCGGGCCTTGTACACACCGCCCGTCACACCATGGGAGTGGGTTGCAAAAGAAGTAGGTAGTTTAACCTTCGGGAGGGCGCTTACCACTTTGTGATTCATGACTGGGGTGAAGTCGTAACAAGGTAGCCCTAGGGGAACCTGGGGCTGGATCACCTCCTTACAAAGACAGAACACTGTCACACGTACTCACAACAAATTATTTCGATTGAAAGACGCACCTGGGTCTGTAGCTCAGTTGGTTAGAGCGCACCCCTGATAAGGGTGAGGTCGGAGGTTCAAATCCTCCCAGACCCACCAACTAACGAAAAGGCGAAAGTCTGAATCTATTCGGGGCCATAGCTCAGCTGGGAGAGCGCCTGCCTTGCACGCAGGAGGTCGGGAGTTCGATCCTCCCTGGCTCCACCATCACGTGACGTCGATCTTAAGCCAAGATATCAACATCAACGCTATACAGCTTTTCGGTTAATAACCCAAGGCTCGATAGCATTGATATTCGTATCAATACGCTCTTTAACAATATGGAAATCTGTAACCTAAGTCTTGATCGGCTAACGATCAATACTTAAAAACGAGTTGCGGGCGGTAGCCAGCGGCTTTCGAAAGAAAGCGGCCCAAAACCTCCGTAAAACGTTCTCAAGCAACATCAGCGAACATGTCAGCGACTAAAAACCTTAATACAGACGTATTCGGGTTATATGGTCAAGTGAATAAGCGCATACGGTGGATGCCTAGGCAGTAAGAGGCGATGAAAGACGTGGTAGCCTGCGAAAAGCGTCGGGGAGGTGGCAAACAACCTGTGATCCGGCGATGTCTGAATGGGGAAACCCGGCGAGGATAACCTCGTCATCTTTGAGTGAATACATAGCTCACTGAAGCGAACCCGGAGAACTGAAACATCTAAGTACCCGGAGGAAAAGAAATCAACCGAGATTCCCTAAGTAGTGGCGAGCGAACGGGGACTAGCCCTTAAGCTAGGATAAGGTTAGTGGAACGGTCTGGAAAGTCCGGCGATACAGGGTGATAGCCCCGTACACGAAAACCTTTTTTTAGTGAAATCGAGTAGGTCGGCGCACGTGAAACGTTGACTGAATATGGGGGGACCATCCTCCAAGGCTAAATACTCCTTACTGACCGATAGTGAACCAGTACCGTGAGGGAAAGGCGAAAAGAACCGCGGAGAGCGGAGTGAAATAGAACCTGAAACCGTATGCGTACAAGCAGTGGGAGCCCCTTCGTGGGGTGACTGCGTACCTTTTGTATAATGGGTCAGCGACTTACATTTTGTGGCAAGCTTAACCGAATAGGGGAGGCGTAGGGAAACCGAGTCTTAATAGGGCGTTGAGTCGCAAGGTGTAGACCCGAAACCGGGCGATCTATCCATGACCAGGTTGAAGGTGTGGTAACACACACTGGAGGACCGAACCCACTCCCGTTGAAAAGGTAGGGGATGAGTTGTGGATCGGAGTGAAAGGCTAATCAAGCTCGGAGATAGCTGGTTCTCCTCGAAAGCTATTTAGGTAGCGCCTCGTGTATCACTGCTGGGGGTAGAGCACTGTTTCGGCTAGGGGGTCATCCCGACTTACCAACCCGATGCAAACTCCGAATACCAGCAAGTGTCAGCACGGGAGACACACGGCGGGTGATAAGGTCCGTCGTGAAAAGGGAAACAGCCCAGACCGTCAGCTAAGGTCCCCAAATCTATGCTCAGTGGGAAACGATGTGGAAAGGCACAGACAGCCAGGAGGTTGGCTTAGAAGCAGCCATCCTTTAAAGAAAGCGTAATAGCTCACTGGTCGAGTCGGTCTGCGCGGAAGATTTACCGGGGCTAAGCATAGTACCGAAGCTACGGATTCACGCTTTGCGTGAGTGGTAGAGGAGCGTTCCGTACGCCTGCGAAGGTCGATTGAGAAGTCGGCTGGAGGTATCGGAAGTGCGAATGCTGACATAAGTAACGATAAAGGGGGTGAAAAACCCCCTCGCCGTAAACCCAAGGTTTCCTGCGCAACGTTAATCGACGCAGGGTTAGTCGGCACCTAAGGCGAGGCCGAAAGGCGTAGTCGATGGAAAACAGGTTAATATTCCTGTACCAGTTGTAACTGCGATGGGGTGACGGAGAAGGCTATATCAGCGGTCGGTTGGAAGTGGCCGTTTAAGCGTGTAGGCAGGCATCTTAGGCAAATCCGGGATGCTATATGCTGAGGCGTGATGACGAGTGTCTCGAAAGAAACGCGAAGTGATAGATGCCCTGCTTCCAGGAAAAACCTCTAAGCTTCAGGTTACAAGTGGCCGTACCCTAAACCGACACAGGTGGGTGGGATGAAAATTCTAAGGCGCTTGAGAGAACCCAGGTGAAGGAACTAGGCAAAATGATACCGTAACTTCGGGAGAAGGTATGCCGTTGATAAGTGAAGTCCCTCGCGGATGGAGCGTAAGGCGGTTGCAAAAAATCGGTGGCTGCGACTGTTTAGCAAAAACATAGCACTCTGCAAACACGAAAGTGGACGTATAGGGTGTGACGCCTGCCCGGTGCTGGAAGGTTAATTGATGGGGTTAGCGTAAGCGAAGCTCTTGATCGAAGCCCCAGTAAACGGCGGCCGTAACTATAACGGTCCTAAGGTAGCGAAATTCCTTGTCGGGTAAGTTCCGACCTGCACGAATGGCGTAACGATGGCCACACTGTCTCCACCTGGGACTCAGTGAAATTGAAATCGCTGTGAAGATGCAGTGTACCCGCGGCTAGACGGAAAGACCCCGTGCACCTTTACTATAGCTTGACACTGGACTTTGAACCTACTTGTGTAGGATAGGTGGGAGGCTTTGAAGCGGGAACGCCAGTTCTCGTGGAGCCAACCTTGAAATACCACCCTGGTATGTTTGGAGTTCTAACCTCGATCCATTATCTGGATTAGGGACAGTGTCTGGTGGGTAGTTTGACTGGGGCGGTCTCCTCCCAAAGAGTAACGGAGGAGCACGAAGGTACCCTCAGCCTGGTCGGAAATCAGGCAATGAGTGCAAAGGCATAAGGGTGCTTGACTGCGAGACGGACAAGTCGAGCAGGTACGAAAGTAGGTCTTAGTGATCCGGTGGTTCTGTATGGAAGGGCCATCGCTCAACGGATAAAAGGTACGCCGGGGATAACAGGCTGATACCGCCCAAGAGTTCATATCGACGGCGGTGTTTGGCACCTCGATGTCGGCTCATCACATCCTGGGGCTGAAGCAGGTCCCAAGGGTATGGCTGTTCGCCATTTAAAGTGGTACGCGAGCTGGGTTCAGAACGTCGTGAGACAGTTCGGTCCCTATCTGCCGTGGGCGTTTGAGATTTGAGGGAAGCTGCTTCTAGTACGAGAGGACCGAAGTGGACGAACCTCTGGTGTTCCAGTTGTCCTGCCAAGGGCATTGCTGGGTAGCCACGTTCGGACAGGATAACCGCTGAAAGCATCTAAGCGGGAAGCCCCTCCCAAGATGAGATCTCACTGGGACTTTAAGTCCCCTGAAGGGCCGTTGGAGACGACAACGTTGATAGGCACGGTGTGGAAGTCCAGTAATGGGCGTAGCTAACGTGTACTAATTGCCCGTGAGGCTTGACCATATAACACCCAATGCGTTTGGGTTGTCTAAGACAATCGCTGAAAACAACGCAAGAGAACGAACTCGATACAGATTTCCATGAAAAGCAGGTCAAAGGCAAAACCACGTAAGCGCGAATATCCGCACACGCGGTGGTTAGCGTAGTAAATGCCTGAAGGCTAAGCCAAACGGCTTAACCGACCTGCTGCATGACAGTTGGTCAACAACCAACTTAACCAGTTTGCTTGGTGAACATAGCAAGCGTGAACCACCCGATCCCATCCCGAACTCGGAAGTGAAACCGCTTAGCGCCGATGATAGTGTGGCAGGTTGCCATGTGAAAGTAGGTCATCGCCAAGCGCCTATACCAAAAGCCCGCTTATTAATTTAATAAGCGGGTTTTTTTTTGTCTTGCTCGATTAGTAGTTGTCTATTTGGCGACTTATCTTGAGCGATAGCCCATCGCTCGTTCCAACGCCCTTGAGCGCAAGGTGAAATAAGCTTCAAGCCGCGCTACTAGATTATTATAAGGTGTGGCTAGGTATTCGGTTGGGAATGCTTCGTTAAGACGCGCAGATGGCACAACAATAAGCGAATTCAAACCAGATCCAAAAAGACTGAAATAATCTCCATCTGACGGCCTAAAATGCTTTTCTTGCGATTTCCACCGACCACATGCCAAGAATACCAGAATAAGAGCGATTTCATGTATGTAATGCTGTATGGACTCTAGACGCGGTCTAACCCCTGCCAACTGGGCGTTTTCATTTGTCAATTCGCCAACAGAGCGATGCGTTAAGTATCCAAATTTATGGTCGGAGAGCTAAGCCAGATTCAACGATACGGCTGAACGTAATATGCTGCTTAGGCGGGCGCAAGCACTTATTGTAGGAAACGATGAATTGACTTGACAAGGATTTGCAAGATGGTAGACTGCCTCGCACCTCAAGGGAGGGGGTGTCTTCTTAATTTAGAAGGCTTGAATTCAGGAAAAACAAAGAACTCCCGATATGATCGGGGATTTAGACAATCTTTTAGGAGGTAGAAATGGCTGCTACAACTGAATCAGTTAAGGCTGATGCTGCGGAAGCACCGCTTTTAAATCAAAAAAACCTGTGGGCAGGCATCGCACTGTACTTGGGTTTTTATTCATTCATTCGTTGGTACGAAGGCGTTTACGGCTGGTCAGCTGGTCTGGACTCATTCGCGCCTGAGTTCGAAACATACTGGATGAATATGCTGTACATCGAGATCGTAGTCGAAGTTATCCTGTTCGCAGGTATCAACGGCTATATCTGGAAAACTCGTGACCGTAAAGTAATGTCGATCACTCCACGTGAAGAGTTGCGTCGTCACTTTACTCACTGGACTTGGTTGGTTTGCTACGGTTGGGCAATCTACTGGGGTGCTTCTTACTTTACCGAGCAAGACGGCACATGGCACCAAACCATCGTTCGTGATACCGACTTTACCCCAAGTCACATCATCGAGTTCTATCTGTCTTACCCAATCTACATCATTACTGGTTCTGCTTCTTTTATGTACGCAAAAACCAGACTGCCTACCTATCAAGAAGGTTTGCACCTGATGTATTTAATCGCAGTTATCGGTCCATTCATGATTCTGCCAAACGTTGGTTTGAATGAATGGGGTCACACATTCTGGTTTATGGAAGAGTTGTTCGTTGCACCTTTGCACTACGGTTTCGTATTCTTTGGTTGGGCTGCTCTGGCTGTAATGGGTGTTGTGAACACCGAAGTAATGGCAATTACCAAATTGCTGAAAAAAGACCTGGCTTAATTCAGGCTTTTAAAAGTAAAAACTATCTCCTTTCTTGCTCCGGTCCGCCATTGGTCGGAGCAGGATAAGAGAGTGGTAAAAAATATAATTTTAATTCTTTAGGAGGTAAGCTAATGAGCGCATCTCAATCAGCTGTACGTTCTCGTGCGGAAGCGGTACAAGTTTCCCGTACGTTTGACTGGATGATTCTTTTTACACTGTTCACAGCGGTTCTGGGCGGTTATCACATTCACTACATGTTGACCGGTGGTGACTGGGACTTCTGGACCGACTGGAAAGATAGACGTCTGTGGGTAACCGTGGCGCCTATCGTTTCTATTACTTTCCCTGCGGCTGTTCAAGCATGCTTGTGGTGGAGATACCGTTTGCCAGTCGGCGCAACTCTGTCCGTTGTTGCTTTGATGATTGGTGAGTGGATTAACCGTTACATGAACTTCTGGGGTTGGACATACTTCCCAGTCAATATCTGCTTCCCTTCAAACCTGATTCCTGGCGCAATCGTGCTGGATACAATCCTGATGTTGGGCAACAGCATGACTTTGACTGCGGTAGTTGGTGGCCTTGCTTATGGTCTGTTGTTCTACCCAGGTAACTGGCCAGTAATCGCACCTCTGCACGTTCCTGTAGAGTACAACGGTATGATGATGACTTTGGCTGACTTGCAAGGTTATCACTATGTTCGTACCGGTACTCCTGAGTACATCCGGATGGTTGAGAAAGGTACTTTAAGAACTTTCGGTAAAGACGTTGCTCCTGTATCAGCGTTCTTCTCCGGTTTCGTTTCTATCATCATCTACTTCTTGTGGCATTTCTTCGGCAGATGGTTTGCTAAAACCGATTTCATCGCTGACGACGCTTCTTAATTAGAACGGTTCGATAAAAATGAAGCTGGCAATTTAATTACACATAGATTGCCAGAAAGTCTTAATTTAAATTCTCTAGTGATAGAGGAGGAAATATGAAAATAATAAAAGACAAAGTTGCAAAACTGTCCTTTGTCGCACTGTTGGTCGCAATGACAGCAGCGATGTTTTACGCTCCAACGGCATCTGCTCATGGTGAAAAGTCACAGGCTGCGTTTATGCGGATGCGGACTATTCACTGGTTTGACTTGAACTGGTCAAAAGAAGAAGTACCTGTTAACGAAACGATGACCATTTCTGGTAAGTTCCTGGTATTCGCAGGTTGGCCTGAAACCGTTGATAAACCAGAAGTTTCGTTCTTGAACGTTGGTATTCCTGGTCCAGTATTTATTCGTGCTGGTTCTTGGATTGGTGGTCAACTGGTTCCTCGTTCAGTTTCCTTGGAATTGGGTGAAGTATACGAATTTAAAGTTCTGCTGAAAGCTCGTCGTCCTGGCGACTGGCACGTTCATTCCATGATGAACGTACAAGGCGGTGGTCCTATCATCGGTCCTGGTAAATGGGTAACCATTACCGGTTCAATGAAAGAATTCGTAAACCCTGTTACCACTCTGACCGGCCAAACCATAGACCTGGAACACTACGCTCTGGATAACGTCTATTTCTGGCACGCAGTATGGTTCGTAATTGCGTTCGCTTGGTTGCTGTTCTGGATCAAACGTCCTCTGTTCGTTCCACGTCATATCGCTGTAAGCACCGGCAAAGCAGATTCTTTGATCTCAGCTGGTGACAAAAAAGTTGGTATGCTGTTCGCAGTTGGTACCATGGTTATCGTTGCCGCCTCAATGGGCACAACCAACGAAAAATACCCTGTAACAACTCCGCTGCAAGCTGGTTTGTTGCGTGGTATGAAAACTTATCAAATGCCAGAAGCTACTGTTTCTGTAAAAGTTGATGACGCTTCTTACCGTGTACCTGGTCGTGCGATGCAAATGACCTTGACTATCACCAACAACGGTGATTCTCCTGTTCGTTTGGGCGAGTTCAACACAGCGGGTGTTCGCTTCCTGGATCCTGCGGTTCATGAAGACGATACAGCTTATCCTGACGACTTGTTGGCTGAAGAAGGCCTGACTGTTAGCGATAACAGCCCTCTGGCTCCAGGCGAAACCCGCACTGTCGAAGTTACAGCTTCTGACGCTGCTTGGGAAGTATACCGTCTGGCCGACTTGATCTACGATCCAGACAGCCGCTTCGCTGGTCTGTTGTTCTTCTGGGATGCTAACGGCAGCCGTCAATTGGTAACTATTGACGCTCCGCTGATCCCGACTTTCATCTAATTAATGAAAGTCTAAGCGTAAAAGCTTAGAGGATTGAAAGCCCTCGCTATTGAAAAATAGCGGGGGTTTTTTTTTAATCTGTGTATTTAATTTGCCAGGCAACGCAATGCCCAAGGCTTAAATGTGTAGCACGGATTGAGGTTGTAACAGGATTATTTAAGAGCAAGGCATGAAAAAAATCTTATTAATTGTACTGTCAGTAACTATCTTGGCAGGATGTTCGGAAAAAGAAGACTATAAACTAGCCGTATTAGAACAAATGAAAGCAGATAAGGACATACAGGATTACAGAATATCACCGGAGATTATGACTAATTGCGTAGTAGCTTCAACGTCAAGCAATATGCCTGGATTGTTCTTATTAGATCCAGTACGTCGAGTAGCCTACAAAAATTACACAAAAATGTTGAGCTTGAATAAATCTCCTGATCCTAAAAAAACGCTATCGGAATTGAGAAGCGACTTTGGTGATCCAAAAAAACTTGCGGATGCACATTCAAATTACACCGAGAGCGTAGTTGAATGTATGTCGAATCAGGTGACCAGCACCGAAGAGAGTAATCCGCAAAAATAAGATTTGCCGATAACTCAGTAGCCAAGCTTGTATCTGGTTAATACGTATCGCACAGGGGATAAAATGTGCACTACACTTTACGACGCAGAAAAATGAAGAACAAACCTTCGGCTATGTTTCGAAGCAAGCCGTCGTTCACAATTTGGATATTTTGTCAAAGTTAGGTAAACGCAAACTTTATGAACCTCACTCTGCAAGTGCTGACTTATAAAGGGGTGCCTATTGCTCAACCGCTGAACGCGGAATTCGATGAGAAAGGCGGGACGATAGGCAGAAAGCCGGGAAATACGTTAGTCTTGGTTGATCCAGAGAGCTTTATATCCGGTCACCACGCGAATATCTCTTTTCAAGCCAACTGCTTTTATATCCAAGATGCCAGTAAAAATGGCACACACTTGGTCAATGAGGGACTAACGTTAAATAATGAATTACACTTATTGCCTGATAATTCCTTAATACGTATCGGTGAGTACGAGCTTATCGCCAACTATCGAGTTAGCGAGCCAATTACTTCGCCGGTAACTGAAAACACAAGCGGAGCGTTTGAGTTTTCAATGCCGGGCCCTTTCAGTGCGGATAATTCTCCGTTTGCCGCAGTGCAAGATGACATTGCTCCGTTTCAAAAAAATGCGTTCGCCGAAGAGCTAATATCTTCTACCTTTAATGATAGCTTTACACCTCCTCCGGCATTAAGTGTTGGAGATGCGCCTAAGGATATTGGAGATTTATTGAAGGGACTCGATGCGCTGGCAAAAAGTAGTGACGAATCGGAACTATCACCCTTTCAGAGTGCCCCTGATTTCTGTATTGACGCACCAAGGGAGATACCTGAGATTAAGCAGTTTGAGGTAGAGGCACCGAAATCCAGTGTCGCGCAACCTTCGCCTTCTTTCCCCGAGGCTCCAAAACCGTTTACCGTAGCAAAGTCTGCAGATGAAGATGCGGTATCCGGAACGGCAACCGACACGAAACACCTACTCTCATGTTTTTTGGAAGGCGCAGGTGTGCACGAAGCGGCGTTTTCGTCGCCCGAGCAATGGCCCGAAGTTATGCGGACAGCTGGGATATTATTCCGGAGTTTAACTGTAGGCCTAATGGACGTGTTAAGGGCCCGGGCAGAAATGAAAAGCGAATTCAGAGTTTCGGTGACGACTATCAAATCATTCGACAACAACCCGTTAAAATTTAACCCGGATGTCGAAAGCGTGCTGAAACTAATGTTAATGCCTGGAAATCCAGCGTTTATCGACCCGAAATCAGCGGTGGATGAGGCGTATAACGACATTAGTTCGCATCAAATGGCCATGACTGCCGGAATACAGGCATCGCTTGTCGCGATATTAAAACGTTTCGATCCAGATTTATTCGAAAAGTCACTCGGTGAAGGTATCGTGTTTCAAAAGAAAGCGAAATGTTGGGATCAATACTGCGAAGCCTATCCGCATTTGACAAAATCGGCACAAGAGGATTTCTTCGGTGAAGAATTCGCTAACGCGTATGAAATGCAAATGAAATTGCTCATGCGCCGGTAAAAGGCCGGGAGCGGAGCGCTAAACGACTTCCCTGTAACTAGCAAAATGTTTGACTAAATATGTCTAATAACAACAGGATCGTTTGGTCCGAGGGTATGTTTCTTCGCCCGCAACATTTCCAGCAGCATGATCGCTATTTGGAAGCGCGGATAGACGGACGCTGCCATGGCATTCGTGCATTCGATTGGGGTTATTCTGCCCTGGAAATTGATCACGGATCATTGGCAATTGGAAAAATCTGCCTGTTAAGGGCAAGGGGAATCTTCCAAGACGGTACACCATATAATCTGCCTACGGAAGACGAATTACCGTTACCACTGGATATACCATCAGGGACTACTGACGAAAGGGTCTATTTAGCCTTGCCTATGCGTCGGTCAGAAGCTGCGGAAACCGATGACGAGTATACGCCCGATTCATTGGCTCGTTACCGGATAGCAACTAGGGATGTGAGAGATAGCAATGCTGGGAATGATGGACGCTACCCGGTTCAAATTGGGGTTATTCGCCCGCGCTTAATGTTGGAAAGCGAGGAGCGCTCGGGTTTTTTGTGTTTGGGCGTTGCTCGAATAATTGAAGTTCGCGCGGATAAAACTGTGCTACTGGATGAAAACTATATACCCCCTGTTTTAAAGGCGGGTGCGTGCGGCTTATTATCCGGCTTTTTACGAGAACTGAATGGTTTGTTACACACTCGTGGGGAAGCTTTGGCCTCGCGAGTATCCGGCGCATCGCAAGGTGCCGGGGTTGCGGAAGTCGCCGATTTCATGTTGCTGCAAACCATCAATCGCTACCAACCGCTGCTTCAGCACTTAGCCAACGAAACGAGTCTCCACCCGGAAAGCATGTTTAGTCTAAGCTTGCAAATCATGGGAGACCTCTCAACTTTTTACAGGCAGAACAAGCGTCCGGCGAAAATGCCGGACTACCAGCATGACGATTTACGGTTAAGCTTCATTCCGTTGATCGAAGAATTACGTCGGTTACTGAGTATGGTGCTTGAGCAGAACGCCATCCAGATTCCGCTAAACAAACATAGTCAATCCGTTTACTACTCCGGTCGTCCAGACGTCAAACTGTTGGATAGTGCGATATACGTGTTGGCGGCAGGCGCGCAGATTTCGTCGGAAATGCTACGTACTCACTTTCCGCCACAAGTCAAAATAGGTCCCGTCGAAGAAATCACTCAACTAGTGACAGCGGCGCTACCTGGAATCTCTATTCACCCACTACCGGTCGCCCCAAGACAGCTGCCCTATCACGCCGGCTATTCATATTTCGAACTCGACAAACATAGTCCGTACTGGAAGAAGATGGCGGATTCAGGTGGTTTCGCTTTCCATATCGGCGGTAATTTTCCAGGCTTGGAATTGGAATTTTGGGCCATCAAAAAAGGGTGATGATTATGGTGCAAGGTGGACCTTTCGGTGACGACGACAAAACCGTACTTCGGCCCATGCCTGGCGGGCGATCACCGGATGTCGGCGCCAGCCGGCCAGCCGCTCAGATTCAGCCCCCCCTAAATATTCAGGCGCCTGTCAACTTGATAGAGGCCTTGCCGTTTAGGCAATCCGGCTCCTTGGTCGATTTGGCTGCGGGCTTGTTGTCACTAGCGTCCAGATTGAAACAAACGGTAAGCTACCCTGCGGTTGATGAACTCAAGCAAAAATTGGGAAAGGAGGTGCGCGAGTTCGAAAACCGCACCTTGGCCGCCGGCATTCCGACTGAACAAGGCCGAATGGCCAGCTATTGTTTATGTACGTTTCTGGATGAAATCATTCAAAACACCCCTTGGGGCAGTCAAAGTAACTGGGGGCACCAGAGCTTGTTAATCGTGTTTCATAAGGAGGCCTGGGGTGGAGAGCGTTTTTTTCAAATCGTCGATTATCTGGTCAAGCAGCCGGCGCAAAGCTTGTCATTATTGGAGTTTTGCTATGTATTAATGAGTTTTGGGTTCGAAGGGAAATACCGAGTTATTCCGAATGGTTTAAACGATATAGAGCGCCAGCGCTTGGAGTTATATCAGCTCATCCAACGAGTTCGGGGCGACTTTGAACCGGAGTTGTCGCCACGCTGGCGCGGCCAAAATACTGGAAAAAGCAACTTGATGAAGCAGGTTCCCCTCTGGATATTCGGAGCGGTGGCGGCGGGTTTGCTGATACTGTGCTATCTAGGGTTTGCCTATTGGATCAATTCGACTTCAGACCCGGTATACCGAGATTTATTAACGTTGACCGCCGCGCCAGCCCAAACTACCGTTGATACGTCCGCGGCGCAATCTGCTCAAACGCAAGTAAAAGCCGTGCCGCGTCTGGAGAGGTTCAAGCCGCTGCTGAAGGACGAAATCGCCGCGAATATGGTAGAAGTTGTCGATGATAGCGTCATTCGCGTCCGTAATTCGTTTCCATCCGGTAGCGATCAGGTGAAACCCGAGTTTCTGCCAATGCTCAAGAAAATCGCTAAGGAGCTGGAAAATGGTCAGGAGAGTATATTAGTAACCGGCCACACCGATGATAAGCCCATTGTGTCGGCCAAATTCCCGTCCAATTGGAGTCTGTCCACCGCTAGGGCAAAAAACGTATTGACTATTTTGCAACAGTCGGCCCAATTGGCAGGCACTGCCCGAGCCGAAGGCCGGGCTGACGGAGAGCCGCTGGAGCCTAACGATAGCCCGGAACACCGGTCGTTCAATCGTCGTGTCGATATTTTGGTGAAGTGAGATAGCCGCGTGGGACGGATTATGGTTTTCTTGAAAACAAAATGGGTGCTGGAACTGCTTGGCGTGCTTGCCGTTGCGCTGCTGATCTGGTTTATCGGTCCGTTGATTGCGATAGCCGGAGCAGTTCCATTGGAGTCCGAATGGGCTCGCTGGTTGGCGATAGGGATTTTGGTCGCTGTCTGGTTGGCATATCGTATGCTGCATAAGGTACTCTCGACCAACCGCGAGAAAAAACTGATCGCGGACTTAGCGACGGCCGATGCCAACGACGCGGCTTCCGCCAGCGAAGCGGAATTGGACGTGCTGCGGCGCGGCTTTGAGGATGCCCTACAGCTATTGAAAACGCCGACCGGTAAATCGCGCGGTAGCCAGTATTTGTACGAGCTACCCTGGTACGCCATCATCGGCGCGCCGGGCTCCGGTAAAACTACCGCACTAATCAACTCCGGCTTGCATTTTCCTCTGGCCGAGCGCTTGGGCAAGCATGCGATTAGAGGCGTCAGCGGGACCCGAGATTGTGATTGGTGGTTTAGCGACGAAGCGGTGCTGTTAGATACCGCCGGTCGATACACAACCCAAGATAGCCATCAGCAGGTCGATGCATCGGCTTGGCACGGCTTTTTGCAGTTGTTAAAAAAATACCGGCCGCGTAGGCCGTTAAACGGGGTTTTCGTCGCCGTCAGTGTCGGCGATTTGATGCGGCAAACCGAGGAAGAAATTCGCCAGCATGCGACGGCCGTGCGCCAGCGTATCATGGAACTAAACGGCCAATTGGGCGTGCAGTTGCCCGTTTATGTATTGTTCACCAAAACTGATTTGCTGGCCGGATTTACCGACTTTTATGCCAATCTGAGCGAGGACGAACGTGGACAGGTATGGGGTGAAACTTTTGCGCCGGGAGCGGGCGTTCAAGACCTGCCGCAGCACCTCGATCAATTTCGGCTCGCGTACGACGAATTGGTGGACCGCTTGCTGCAGCGCCGCCTGAAGCGCATGCAAGAAGAGCGCGACCTACAACGCCGTGCGGCGATATTCGATTTTCCGCAGCAAATGATGTTGTTGAAATCGTCAGCTTTGCAATTTCTCGAAACCACGTTTGCGGTTAGCCGATACGAGGAGCCGTTTTTACTACGCGGGGTTTATTTCAGTAGCGGTACTCAAGAAGGCACGCCTATCGACCGGGTGTTGTCAGCCTTGGCGAGCAGCTTTCGCTTGGAACGTCAGGCCGTGCCGATGATGAGCGGACGCGGCAAGAATTTCTTTCTCGGCAAATTGCTCAAACAGGTCGTATTCCCGGAAGCCGATTTGGTGGGTGTCGATCCGAAGATCGAACGCCGCTATCGATTGTTGTCGCTTGGCGCTTACGCCGCCACGGCGGGCGTCGTCGCTATTGCCGTGGTTTGCTGGTTTGTTAGTCTGACAGCAAATAAACTGGCGCTGGCTGAAGTCGAGAAACATGTAGCCGCGTTTCGCGCCAGCAATGCGGTCGGCACGGACACCCGTAGTGGATTTGTCGCGTTGTTGCCCAAACTCAATGCTCTTACCGATGCACGAGAGGTTTATCGCCAAGTGGGTTGGAGTGGGGGTTTCGGCCTGTACCAGGGCGACAAGATCGAAGCCGGTGTCAATGTGGCCTACGAAAAACTGCTGAGGGATAACTTCTTGCCGTTAGTTGTCGTGCGCTTAAAGGAACGTATGCAGGGCGACGAAGGCGCTAATCTGGATGTGTTATATCAGTTGTTGCGCGTATACCTAATGTTCGGCGATCCGAAGCGCATGGATATCAAGGTCGCGCAACCCTGGGTTAAGCTGGATTGGGAGCATCAGTTTTCCACGGACCCCGAAACGCAGGCCCAGTTGCTGACTCACTTGGACAATTTACTGGCGCTCGACTTGGATTCGGCGCCGATTGATAACAGCTTCGTCACGTCGGTTCGTAATAAACTCACCCAAGTACCGCTGGTCAACCAAGTTTATAGCCGCTTCAAAAGCGAAGCCCTATTCGATCACGATCACGATGTCATATTGGCCGGCCAATTGGCGCCGAACGGCGATCGCGTATTTTCCGCCGCCAATGGCAAGGGCCTGGATAGTCTGATTGTGCCCGGTTTGTTTACCGGGTACGGCTACACCGACTGGTTTTTAAAGAAAGGCATGGATTACGTCAAGGAAGCCGCCTCGCAAAATTGGGTGCTGGGTGTCAGTGCCACCGATACGGTGTTGGAATTGGATCGCCTGTACGGCGACTTCAAACGCCTGTATCTGGCCGATTATCAAAAGACGTGGGATGGCGTGCTGACGGCGGTCAAGTTTCGACCGCAACCGAGCACGACGCAACTGGTCGATACCTTGGATCTGCTGTCCCGACCCGATTCGCCGTTAAAACTGCTGCTGGAGTTGGTCGAGAAAAATACCTCGTTGAGCAAGCTGTCGGCCAATCTGGCGGATAGTTTGACCAAAGCGGCCGGCGGCGGGTTAGCCGTTCCGGAAGCGGCAACCCAAAAGTTGCTTGCGATGGCTAAGCAAGGGGATAGTGGTATTGATCCGGTTAAAGCTCTGGAAGCTTATTTCGAGCCTTTCAATATGCAAGTGCGCGGCGCGGCCGATAGGCCTGCGCCGATAGCATCTACCCTGACCAGTCTGAAGAATTTGCACGACTATCTGATGCAGATCGGCGCGGCCAGTAATGCCGGCGGTCAGGCCTTGTCCACCGAGGCGGCCAAAGCCGCTGGTGGAGGCATCGATCCCATCCAGGCCGCCAAAATGGAGTTCGCGCGTTTGCCGGGTCCGATTGCCGCGTCGTTGAACGCGTTGACCACAACCGGTGGTCAGCAAATCAAGACGGGCGCCAAGAGCCAGTTGAACGATTTGTTGAAGACTTCGGTCAGTTTGCCATGCAAAGCCGCGCTGACCGGTCGCTACCCGTTCGCGAAAAACACCCCGCAAGACGTTTTGATGGCCGACTTCGGTAAGGTTTTTGCCGCAAACGGTGTGGTGGACCAATTTTTCAGCACCAATCTGAAGGCCTTCGTCGATACGGCGGCGGTGCAATGGCGAGAATTGGCTTCCGATAACGCACTGGGCTTGGCGCCGGCGAGCATCCGCCAATTCCAAATTGCCGCCAAAATTCGCGACGCGTTTTTCCCGAACGGCGGGGCGGTGCCGCAAGTGCAATTCGAGTTAAAACCGTTGACCCTGGACGACCGGATCGGGACTTTTCGGCTGAATGTCGAAGGCCAGGAGCTGGTCTACCGCCATGGTCCGGAGCAGTTGACCAAATTCCAATGGCCCGGCACCAACAACAGTGCCGGGGTTCGGGTCGTGTTCGAAGCCTTGGACGGCAAGCAAGTCAGTCGGACTAAGGAAGGGGCATGGGCTTTATTTCGGATGCTGGACGAATTCAATATCGAGCCGACTAGTCTGCCGGACCGCTTCAATTTGACCGTGCAATTGGAGGGTTATAGCGCCCGTTTCGAGCTGCGTGCCGCTAGCGTCAATAACCCGTTCGGCATCAGCGAGTACCAAACTTTTCGTTGTCCGGAGTCGTTGTGAGCGTTCCGGAAAATCACCGCGTCGGTTTTTTCGGCAAAGTGCCGGCGCTGGGCGATTTTGTCAGTCGGCGCTTGCCCAGACAGTTTATCGATCCCTGGGATCAATGGCTGCAAGGATCGTTGCGTGCCAGCCAGGAAATGTTGGGCGACCAGTGGCTTTCGCTATTTCTGGTCAGCCCGATTTGGCGCTTCACACTTAGTCCCGGCCTTTGCGGGCCGTCGGCTTGGGCCGGCGTGATGATGCCCAGCGTCGACCGGGTGGGGCGTTATTATCCGCTGACCTTGGCGCAGGCGGTCGATGCCAATGCCGTTTCAGCTATGTTTTTGCCGGAGTCCGATTGGTTTTCCCGTTTGGAGGAGGCGGCTTTGGCCGGCTTGGCCGAACAGTTTGATCTGGATGGCTTTGATCGCGAGATTCTGGCGATCGATGCGGCGTCGGCCGGTCAGTTCGCGCTGGATTCCACGGGAGAACGCGTAGGTGCCGCTAAGCAAGCGGTTCGCTTCGACCTGGACTCATTGGCGCAGGTGGGCAACGTGTTCCCGCGCTTGAGTCAGTTGTTGCTTGACCGCTATTTGGGCAATTACAGCCTATGGGCTTGTCATGGCACTCAACAGGGCCGGCCGAATTTTTTGTATTGCGAAGGTTTGCCGCCGCTCGATGCCTACGCTGGTTTCCTACAAGGCGCGCCGCGCCACAGCAATGCTTGGCAGTGCCAGGTTTTCAGTCTTGCGACGCCGCCGGTTTCCGAGGCCGCCGGTGCCGTGAATTCGGAGCCGCCGCCGCTGCCGGAGTTATCCGGCGTTGAGCCGAGTTTGGCTTGGAATTCTCACGGGATTACCGTGGTGGGCAACAAGCGTAAACACAACGAGGACGCGATGCTGTGTCGACCAGGCCAGGGTTTATGGGTGGTGGCCGACGGTATGGGCGGCCACCAGTCCGGCGATTTGGCTAGCCGCCTGTTGGTAGACAGTCTCGCGGAAATGCCTGAATTGGCCGACTTGGATGCGGAAATTGCCTGGGTCGGTAGTCGTTTGATTAAGGTCAACGACGATTTGTGCCGCTTTGCGCTAAGTTTGCAGCAAGGTGCGGTGATTGGCACGACCGTGGTTGTGTTGCTGGCCAGGGGCCGCGAGTGTGCGGCGGTCTGGGCCGGGGACAGTCGCTTGTATCGGTTTCGGGCCGGCCGGATAGATCAGGTCACACGCGACCACACTTTATTGGACGAGTTGATGGAAACCGGCTTGATGAGCCGAGAAGATGCCTTGCAGCAAGTCGGCGCCAACGTGATTACGCGGGCGGTTGGCGGTCAGGCCAAGTTGGAATTGGATACGCAGCGCTTCGTCGCAGAAGTCGGCGACCGTTATCTGCTATGTAGCGATGGATTGGATAAGGAACTAGCCGACGACGAGATTGCCGATTTGTTGGCCGGTGCCAGTTGTCAAACGGTTGCGGAAGCGTTGATCAATGCCGCGCTAAATCGAAGCGGTCGGGATAATATTACCGTCGTCGTCGCCGAGTGTGCATGAACGGGGTTGGGCGGTTGAGCCGCTTCGCGAGCGGTGATAGTTTTATACTCATTTTTTTGAAAGCAGGGGGAAGGCCATGAACAATAACGCCAGTTGGTTGGGTTTAATAGTGATTGTCGGATTGTTGGCTACCGAGGCCTGGGCCGAAGACAAAAACTTCGGTAAGGCGACCCCCAACCCCAACGAGATTATCGAACATTTCAAGGAACCGGCGGCGCAGCCGGCACCGGCGGATGCCGACGATTATCAGGACGTACCCGAGTCCGAGTTAGAGAATGTCAGGGGGCTGAAGAAAATCAGCAATATCGACAAAGCCACCGGTCGTAAGGTGCAGTTACCGACGACGGTGGCCGAGAAGGCTATTTCGATGGAGATTTTGTTCGACTATAACTCAGCGACGCTGAACGCTCAGGCCAAGACTCAGTTGGAGCCGGTCGGTAAGGCCTTGGCTTCCGGCGAACTGGAAGGGATCAAATATCGGATCGAAGGGCACACGGATGTTGTCGGGGGCGATCAATTCAATATCGAATTGTCGAGGCGGCGCGCGGAGGCGGTTAAGGCTTACTTGATCGATAAATTCGGTATTGCCGGCAATGCGATTCAGATTGAAGGGCGCGGAAGACAGGAATTGGCCGACACCAAAAATCCAACGGCCGAAGCGAATCGACGGGTACGGATCGTCAGTCTGGGAAAACAATAGCCGCGATTTGGGCGGGGCGAGATGGGAATTTATTTTAGCGTAACCATGCTGCCCGCTGCTGTTGCCGTGCCGGTCGAAACGACAGCCGTTGAAGGAAGGTATCCGTGACGCCGGCTGAAGACGACGACAAAACTCACTTGTTTACCGCAAGCGCGGGTCATGGTGTGCCAGTCGCCGAAGCGCCGAATTTCGATGCCACGGTATTGCCGAACGAGGCCACCGAACTCGCCAACGGCAGGCCACCGCCCGCGTTTCAGCAAATCGCCCGCCCCCCGGCTATCGGCGATTTGCTGAAAGAGCGTTTCGAGCTTATTCAAAGTTTGGGCGAGGGCGGTATGGGTATGGTGTTCAAGGCCGTTGATCGACGCAAAGTCGAAGCCAGATCGAAAAACCCCTATGTCGCGATCAAGGTATTGAATCCGGCGCTGGCGTTGAACGAGATGCTGGTGGCGGGGTTACAGCGCGAATGCGAAAAGGCTCAGGAACTCTCGCATCCCAACATCATCACGGTCTACGATTTCGATAGAGACGGTGATCACGTGTTCATGTCCATGGAATATCTGGCTGGCCGGTCCTTAAGCCAGTTGATCCGAGACGCCTCGGCGTCAGGCGGTGTTGCATTAAAGCGGGCCTGGCCGCTGATACTGAGCATGGGCGAGGCCTTGGCCTACGCGCATCGCAAGGGAATCGTGCATAGCGACTTCAAGCCGGCCAACGTGTTCGTCACCGAGGGCGGTGACGTCAAGGTGCTGGATTTCGGCATCGCTACCCGCACCAAACAAAGCGGCGATCCGGACGCAACGGTTTTCAATGCCCGGGTCGAAGGCGGGCACACGCCACCCTACGCCAGTTTCGAGATGATGAACGGTGCCCAGGCCGATCCGCGCGACGACATCTACGCTTTTGGGTTAGTGGTTTACGAATTATTAACCGGCCGGCATCCCTACGGCCGCAAACCAGCGTCTACCGTGTTCATCGGGCAGCAACGCGGGGAGAAGCTCGCGCCGGCGCCGGTCAAGGGCTTGAATCGCCGCCAATGGCAATTGTTGAAATCGACCATCGAAATACTGCAGGAGCGTCGGCCCAAGGCGCTGGAAGAGTGGCTGGAACAATTCGATCCGGAAGCAGGTTGGTCACCGCAATTGGTCGGTGGCAGCGTCGCGATCGCTTTGGTTTTGGCGGGCGGACTCGCCAATTGGTGGTTGACCCGGCAGTCGCCGGAACCGTTGCCCGCCTCCGACGCCCAACGTTGGCAGATCGCCGCTCCGCCTCAGGTTGCGGCGCCGCCTTCGGCCGATGCCGGCGCCGATCGGCAAGCGACCGTCGGCGACAGCGTCAAACTTGACGCTAGTGCTTCCAGATCCGGCGACGGGCAGCCGCTGACTTATAACTGGAAACTGGCGCAAATACCGGATGGCAGTGCCGTTTCTTTGCAAAATGCGGATACAGCGCATCCCGAGTTGACTCCCGACAAAGCCGGCGATTACCGCGTGGAGTTGACGGTCATGGACGGCCATACCCGTTCAGCCGTCGATGTTGTCGAAGTCAGAGCGGAGGCGGTTAAGGCCGCAGAACCGAAGCATCAGGCGGCTAGTGCCGACGGCGTTCTCAGTTTGGCATCCAGTAAACCGCAGTATCGGATCGGAGAGGAGCTGAAGCTGACGCTCTATACGGCCAAGTCCGGCTATCTGCGCGTGGCTTACATCGGTGCGACCGGCGAAATCAGCGAGCTGTTGCCCAACCAATACCAGAATGGCAAAGTCAAGGCGGACACCGAATACCGAATTCCGCCGCGGCCCGACAAATTCAAGCTGGAAATCACCGGCCCGGTCGGTACCGACAACATCGTCGCCGTTTTCAGCGAGCAAGCCTTGCCAAATGTCGAGAGTATCGCCAATAGCGATGGTTCGTTAGTCCCGGCGATGCAGGTCCCAGGCATTACATGGGTCCGGATTCAATACGAAGTCGCCAAGCGAAAATAGCCACCAGTGGATGCATTGTTTAAGTGGGTTGATGCGTGTCTTGGAGACATAACTTAGATTGACCGGATTCGTGCTTTTGGATAAAGTTACCTAAAGTTTTTTTCAAAAATGTGAGCTAATTAATAAAAGAGGGTTCGGTTGGGGATGGATGCCGTGTTTGCGTCAGTTCTGCCGACCGGGCGTTAAACCCGCATTCCCGAGCCGAAAAACTAAGGTTCCGCAACACTTTTATTAAACCTTAGGTGAGGCGCCGGCAACTTTTAATCCCAATGAGGTGTTTCGTTGTGGCAATCCATCGTAAGCACCCCGCGGATTTGGGTCTCGTTGCTGGGCTAGCGCTGGTGTGGTATGGCGTGGATGCTTACGGGGTCGGGGAAGTGGTTGTCGATTCGACGCTGAGAGCCGGACATACCCTCACGCCGAGCTCAGGCGTGACGACCATTACTGGTGAAACGGATGGTGTCAAATCCGGATCCAATCTGTTCTTCAGTTTTTCTAAGTTCAATCTCCCCGCAAATACCGATGAGGCGCGTTTCGTTTGTTCCGGCGCCAATTGCGGTGCCGGTTCAAGTGTGGATAACGTTATTGCCCGCGTAAATTTTGACGGCACTAATGGGGCATCCACGATCAACGGTATTGTTAGTTTTGGCAATCAACTGACCAATGCTAACTTTTGGTTGTTCAATCCCGAAGGAGTAGTGATTGGTGCGGGCGCTTCGATAAACGTGCCCGGATCGTTTCACGTTGGTAATGCCACGCAGGTTAGTTTTTCATCTAGCGAATTTAGTCTGGCCACGACGGATGTTAGTTCATTGAGCATCGCTCCTACCGGGTTCGGTTTCACCAGTGTTGATCCCGACGGCGCAGGGGTCAAGTCGAGTGTTTCCCCCTCCGGAAGCGTCAGTCTTAGCGGCGGTGCGATTAATACCGCCTCAGGATCGGTGGATATTCAAGGCTCCCAGGTTCTTTTAAATGGTTCGACGGTGACAGCGGGCGGTGCCGGTACTATTTCGATTTCAGGCACGAATTTATTAATTCAAGACGGATCGACGACGACATTGACGGGAGGAGGCGCGACACTGGTTAGTTCTAGCGGTGCGATCCAAATCGGGAGCGGCACCAACCTGCAAGCCGACAGCGTGACGGCCGGCACGACCTTGAGCAATGCCGGCACGCTCAACGGTTCCGCCACGGCCGGCACCGACCTGACCAACACCGGCGACATCGGCGGCAACGCCAGTGCCGGCACCGTGCTGACCAACAGCGGCACCATCAATGGTAACGCGACCGGCGGCACCTCGGCCTTTGGCGTCGCGGGCCTGAGCGCCGACGTCAACGGCAAGATTTACACCGTGGTGAACCAATTCGGCGGCACATTGGGCGACGCCGGCGGCGATACCGTCAGCAGCCAGAACGGCACGGATATTCAAAACCTCGGCGTGACCGGCGGCGCGGTGACGGCGGCGCGCTATCTGGACAACAGCGGCACGATCGGCGGCCTGGCCCGCGCCAACAACGGCGGCAGTCTCAGCGGCGTGACCAGCTTGATCAATGCCGGCATCATTAATGGTGGCGCCCAAAGCCAAACTAACACCGATCTGAACAACCAGGGATCGATTACCGGAACGGTCACCGCATCGCGCAACTTGAGCAACAGCGGTACGATCACCGGCGACGCGACCGCCACCACCGGAACGCTGAGCAATGCGGCAAGCCAAACCATCACCGGCAACGCCAGCGCCGGCACGGTGCTGACCAACGCCGGTACGATCGGTGGCAGTGCCACAGCCGGCACCGACCTGACCAACAGCGCGACCGGTACGATCAACGGCAGCGCCGTGGCGACAACCGGCAACTTGCTCAACCAAGGCCTGATCGCGCTGACTGGGTCCACCGATCAAAGCGTGACAGCCGGCGGTACGCTGACCCTGGACGGCAACGGCAGCAGCACCGGCGTGATCACCGTCAACAAAACCACCGGCACGGTTAGCGTCTCGTCCGGCGGCGCGCTGAACCTGGGCGACACCAACGTCGGAGCGATTCTTAAGAACGCTGGCAGCGGTGATTTGACCGTGACCAGCGGCACGACGCTGAGTATGACTGATGGCTCCAAAATCGAATCGAATAACGGCGTGCTACAAATTCAGGATGCGGTTGTTGACGTTGCCACCGCGTCAGGCAATGCGTCACTGTTACAAAGTGCTGGCCTGCGAACCTTGACGGCAAACGTGGATATCAGTAACCAGGGACAGTTTTCTGGGAATCTGGTCTCAACGGCAGGCAGTTTAACCAACGACGGCATGATCAACGGCTCCGCCACGGCCGACGTCGACCTGACCAACAGCGCGACCGGCACGATCAACGGCAGCGCCGTGGCGACAACCGGCAACCTGCTCAACCAAGGTTTAATCGCGCTGACTGGGTCCACCGATCAAAGCGTGACAGCGGGCGGTACGCTGACCCTGGACGGCAACGGCAGCAGCACCGGCGTGATCACCGTCAACAAAACCACTGGCACGGTTAGCGTCTCGTCCGGCGGAGCGCTGAACCTGGGCACCACCAACGTCGGCGCGATCCGCAAAACCGCCGGCAGCGGCGATCTAACAGTCATTAGCGGTACCACCCTGGGCATGACCGCCGGCTCGGCGATAGAGGACAGTAGCGGCGGGGCGGGGAATCTGACGGTAACGGTTGGCAGCGGCAACTTGGTGCTAAGCGGCGGTAGCGCCGTGACCAAAACTGGTGGCGGCGCGCTGAGCGTGGACGTGCAAGCCGGCGACCTGCAAATCAGCGGGGTCGGCAGCGAAATCAGCGCCGATCAATCGGGCGCTAGCGACAGCATCCGAGCCAGCGGCGCGATCCAAATCGGGAGCGACGCCAACCTGCAAGCCGACAGCGTGACGGCCGGCACGACCTTAAGCAATGCCGGCACGCTCAGCGGTTCCGCGACGGCCGGCACCGACCTGACCAACTCCGGCGACATCAGCGGCAACGCCAGCGCCGGCACGGTACTGACCAATAGCGGCACCATCGACGGCAACGCGACCGGCGGCACCTCGGCCGGCGGCGTTGCGGGCCTGACCGCCGACGTCAACGGCAAGATTTACACCGTGGTGAACCAAAACGGCGCGACATTGGGCAATGCCGTCGGCGATACCGTCAGCAGCCAGAACGGCACGGATATTCAAAACCTCGGCGTGACCGGCGGCGCGGTGACAGCGGCGCGCTATCTGGACAACAGCGGCACGATCGGCGGCTTGGCCCGCGCCAATAACGGCGGCAGTCTCAGCGGCGTGACCAGCTTGACCAACGCCGTGGGCGGCAGTATCAACGGCGGCGCCCAAAGCCAAAACGCCACCGATCTGAACAACCAGGGATCGATTACCGGCACAGTCACCGCGTCGCGCAACTTGAGCAACAGCGGTACGATCACTGGCGACGCCACCGCCACCACCGGAACGCTGAGCAATGCGGCAAGCCAAACCATCACCGGCAACGCCAGCGCCGGCACTAGCTTGACCAACGACGGCACGATCAACGGTAGCGCCACGGCCGGCACCGATTTGAGCAACACTGGCGGTATCAGCGGCGACGCGACGGCAACCGCCGGCACCTTGACTAATGCGGCCAACAAAACCATCGGCGGCAACGCCAGTGCCGGCACCGTGCTGACCAACAGCGGCACCATCAATGGCAACGCGACCGGCGGCACCTCGGCCTTTGGCGTCGCGGGCCTGACCGCCGATGGCAATGGCAAGATTTACACCGTGGTGAACCAATTCGGCGGCACATTGGGCAATGCCGGCGGCGATACCGTCAGCAGCCAGAACGGCACGGATATTCAAAACCTCGGCGTGACCGGCGGCGCGGTGACAGCGGCGCGCTATCTGGACAACAGCGGCACGATCGGCGGCTTGGCCCGCGCCAATAACGGCGGCAGTCTCAGCGGCGTGACCAGCTTGACCAACGCCGTGGGCGGCAGTATCAACGGCGGCGCCCAAAGCCAAAACGCCACCGATCTGAACAACCAGGGATCGATCACCGGCACAGTCACCGCGTCGCGCAACTTGAGCAACAGCGGCACGATCACCGGCGACGCGACCGCTACCAGCGGAACGCTGACCAATGCGGCAAGCCAAACCATCACCGGCAACGCCAGCGCCGGCACGGTGCTGACCAACGCCGGTACGATCGGTGGCAACGCCACGGCCGGCACCGACCTGACCAACAGCGCGACCGGCACGATCAACGGCAGCGCCGTGGCGACAACCGGCAACCTGCTCAACCAAGGTTTAATCGCGCTGACTGGGTCCACCGATCAAAGCGTGACAGCGGGCGGTACGCTGACCCTGGACGGCAACGGCAGCAGCACCGGCGTGATCACCGTCAACAAAACCACTGGCACGGTTAGCGTCTCGTCCGGCGGAGCGCTGAACCTGGGCACCACCAACGTCGGCGCGATCCGCAAAACCGCCGGCAGCGGCGATCTAACAGTCATTAGCGGTACCACCCTGGGCATGACCGCCGGCTCGGTGATAGAGGACAGCAGCGGCGGGGCAGGGAATTTGGCGGTAACGGTTGGCAGCGGCAACTTGGTACTGAGCGGCGGCAGCGCCGTGACCAAAACTGGTGGCGGCGCGCTGAGCGTGGACGTGCAAGCCGGCGACCTGCAAATCAGCGGGGTCGGCAGCGAAATCAGCGCCGATCAAAACGGTGCCAGCGACAGCATCCGAGCCAGCGGCGCGATCCAAGTCGGGAGCGACACCAGCCTGCAAGCCGACAGCGTGACGGCCGGCACGACCTTGAACAACGCCGGCACGATTACCGGTTCCGCGACAGCCGGCACCGACTTGACCAATACCGGCGACATTACCGGCAACGCCACGGCCAGCGTCGGCGGCTTGAACAACGCGGTGGGTAGCAGCATCGGCGGCAACGCCAGCGCCGGCACCAGTTTGAGCAACGATAGTACGATCGGCGGCAGCGCTACTGCCGGTACTGATTTGACTAACAACGGCGACATCGGCGGCGATGCTACCGCGACGGCGGGGGCTTTGACCAACGCGAGCGGCAAAACCATCGGCGGCAACGCCAGCGCCGGTACGGTGCTGACCAACGACGGGACGATCGGCAGTTCCGCGACGGCCGGTACCGACCTGACCAACACCGGCGGCATTACCGGCAATGCCACGGCCACCGCCGGTGGTTTGAGCAACGCGTTGGGCAGCAGCATCGGCGGCAACGCCAGCGCGGGCACCGGTTTGACCAACGACGGCATGATCGGCGGCAGCGCCACGGCGGGTAGCGATCTAACCAATAACGGAGGCATTGGCGGCAGTGCCGTCGCAAACGTCGGCAACTTAATCAATGGCTTGACTAGCGAGATAGGCGGCGACGCCAGTGCCGGAGCGGTATTGGACAATAGCGGCACGATTACCGGGAAAGCGACCGCGAATACCGGCGGTAGCCTGAATGGTGCCGTCGCGCTGACGAATAACGCGGCAGGCCGAATCGAGGGCGGCGCGGAAACTCGGAACGGCGGTCATCTCGACAATTTGGGAACTATCGTTGGCAGCGTGGCGGCTGGCGGAAATTTGACTAACGACGGTGTCATTAGCGGCGACGTCAATGCAATCGGCAGCGTGGTTAATGTCGCCAGTCGCACTATTTCCGGTAACGTCGAGACTGGAACGAGCTTGATCAACGAAACCGGTGCCAGTATTTCGGGGTCGGCCAACGCCGGAAGCGACTTGACCAACGATGGGACGATAGGCGGTAGCGCCAGTACGGCGACCGGTACGTTGGCCAACGCCGGCAGCGTCGGCGGAAATGCGACGGCTACGTCAGGCGCACTGACCAATGCCGCGGCCGGTTCAATCAACGGTAACGCCAGCGCCGGGACGACGCTGGTTAACGCTGGCGACGTCGCTGGCTCCGCTACGGCGGGTACCGATCTAGTCAACACCGGCACGGTCGGTGCCGCCGCCATAGCCGGTGCGGGAGCGTTAACCAACAGCGGTAGTGTCGGCGCGTTCGCTAACGCCGCGAGTTCGCTAAGCAATACCGGAAGCATTTCCGGCAATGCCGATGCCGCTGACATCGATAATGCCGGCCAAATTGGCGGCGATGCGAGCGCCGGTAACGACCTGATCAATTCCGGCGCGATCTCAGGTAGCGCCCGGGCCGACCGCGATGTCGACAACCGGACCGGCGGCGTGGTCGGAAGCGGTATTCATGCCGGCCGGGATGCGTTCAATAACGGCACTGTCCAGGCCGGTGGCATTTTCGCCGACCGGGATATTGTCAGCCTAGCCGACGGCGATATTACCGGTGCCGCGGCTGCCGGACGGGATTTGAGCAACGCCGGCCGAATTCGTGGCGGCGCTCAGGCCGGCGGAGCCTTGAATAACGCCGGACGGCTGGACGGGGACGCGGTGGCCGGTGGCAAAATCACGAATACCGGTACGATCAACGGTCGTGCGGAGGCGGCCGGTTCCAGCAGTCAAGCGTTGTTAATCGCGCTCGAAGCTGACGGGAACCGCGTCGGGCTGCTGAATACCGGTACGATCGACAATGGCGCGGAAAGCCTAAACGCTACCGATATCGACAATCGCGGCCGTATCGGCGGCGATGCCGCCGCCGCCGGCAATCTGACCAATGACGGCAGCATCGGCGGCAATGCGGTAGCGCGAGGCGGTTATCTGCTGAACAATCGCGGCATCGTCGCGGATGCCGATATTGAAATCGACGGCGACGCCGAGGCTGCCAGTTATTTGGTCAATGCCGGCCGCATCGGCGGTCAGGCCTGGGCCAAGGCGGGCGATTTGACCAATGCCGAAGGCGGGCGGATCGGCGGCTTGGCCTTAGTCGGAGACGGGGCGCCGGCGGCGGGCGACACGGCCCATGCCGCGTTGACGATGGCGGCGCCGCCGGCCGACGCCGCCTACAATATCGTCAATGCCGGCAGGATCGACGGCGATACCAGTGCGCCGGGCAATATCGTTAATAGCGGCACGATAGGCGGGCGGACGACGGCCGGCGGCAACGTCGAAAATACCGGCACATTGGACGGCCGAGTTCGCGCCGGCGGTAGCGTCACCAACGCCGGTAACATCGACGGCGATATCATCGCCGGCGGCGATATCGACATCGGCGGCCGCGTGAATGCGGCCTTGCTGCAAGCTGGGAACAACATCTTGATTTCCGGCAGTTTGACCGGTAGGGCCGACAGCGGCCTGACCCTACAGGCGGTGCAACTGATTTTGGCCGGCGCGCGGATTTACAGTCCGGCCGCAATGAACATCGGCACGCCGTTGCAAATCACCCAAGTGATTTTTTCAGGCGGAGGTACGACGGTTTGGGTGCATGGCGATTTGGGCGTTAAAAACGAGGTTTACTATCGGCTGCCGGAAGGCGGCGATTACGGCAATATTCTGGGTAGCGAGACCGGAAAACTTTGGGTGCAGGCCGACAATTTGAAAGCGATCAAAGCCAATCCGCAATACCAGGGCTATTTGGCACCGGCCGGTAGCAGCCGTTCCGATTGGACGCCGGCCGCCGGGTTGAACCTGTTCGTCAACGGTTTCCAAAGTGGACAGCCCGGTAATTTGGTCAATGTCGATGTCTCCATCGTCGCCAAGCCGGTGGATTTGCCGGATGTTCCCAACGATCCCTGCGGTAACGGCAGTTCGCTGGAGTTTAAGCAAAGCAACGGCGTTGTCTTGGCCTACGAGCAAATTCTGCCGTTTTCGGTATTCGGCGATGCGCCGCTCTCGCTGAGCTTGGCGGCGGCCGATCGCTTAAGCGTGACTTTCGACGCCCCTTCGACCGGCCGTTCTTGCGGTAAGGCATAAGCGATGGCGATACGGCGAAAGCTTGGGATGTTGGACGGTCGCGGTTTGGTACAAAGCGGAGCCAAGCCGGCGCCGGATGCGGGGACTGTCGGCCCGGACAGATTGAAGGCCGCCACGGCGCTCGCTAAGCGAAACCCGATTTGGTCTCGCCGCTTGGGAATTGGATTAGTGATTGCCGCCTTCGCGACCAAGACCGTGGCGGACGAACCGCCGCCGCTGAATGCCGACCCGACCAAGTCCCGACAGCCGACCTTGGCCCAGCCGGAGCGGCCGGCTGTTGGCAGCAGCGGTTTCGTGTTGCCGGAACTGCCTAAGTCGGGAGCCCCGGCGTCGACCGGCGGCAGCGTCGAGCTGCAGCGTGTCATTTTCGACGGAAATACTGTTTTCGAAGACGCGGAACTACAGAGCGTCGCGGCGGCATTTTTGCACCGTCGAATCGGCGCCGCCGACATCGAAATGCTACGACGCGCGGTCAGCCAATACTACATCGATCACGGCTATATCAATTCCGGCGCCGTGCTGGCGAGTCAGTCGCTGGCCGACGGCGTGCTGCACTTGAATATCGTCGAAGGGCGGTTGACCGAAGTCCGGCAGAGCGGGCAACAGCGTTTGCGCGAGGCTTATTTGCGAGACCGCTTGTTGGTTGGGGCCGGCGAACCGTTAAGGGTCGAGGATTTACAAGACAGTTATCGGCAATTGTTGGCCGACCCGCTGATTCAACAACTGAATGGTCGCTTGGTGCCGGGGGAAAAGCTGGGCGAGGCGATTTTGGATTTGCGAGTCGAGCGGGCCAGGCCTTACCAGTTATATTTGGGCGCCGACGATTACCAGACGCCGGCCGTGGGCGCGTATACCGGCCGGGTTGGCGGTTGGGTCGACAACTTGTTGACGCTCGGTGAACGGATAGACGGTCAGTTCATCGTCAATGAAGGCGTGCAGGGTTACAACACCGGTATCAGTGTGCCGCTGACCGCGCGCGACTTGCGGGCCAGTTTTCGCTACAGCGACACCTACAGCAGCATCGTTGAACCGCCGCTGGAGACTCTGAACATTACCAATCACATCGTCGGTTTCGAAGCCGGACTTAGCCATCCGATCTATCGGCGCTTTAACGACGATCTGACATTCAGCGTGAATATGGCGTTTCGCGAAAATCGCAGCCAAGTCAGCAATACTTGCCAACCGATTTCCGGCGGCGAAGGCTTGGGGTGCGCGACCCAAGCCAGCGTCATGCGAATTGCCCAGCATTTTTCGCATCGCGGCGAGGACACGGGATTGGTGTTTTGGTCTACCTTCAACGTCGGTTTGGATATGTTGGGGGCGACGACTAATCGACCGGGTTTGCCCAGCGGCCAATTTTTCAGTTGGTTGGGCCAGAGTTTGTTTTCGGTGAAGTTGTTGGAGAACGGCGCGGCCCTGTTGGTGAAGGCGAATATTCAGTTGGCGGATAAGCCGCTACTAAACTTGGAACGTTACGCGTTGGGCGGGGCGTATACGGTCAGAGGTTATCGGGAAAATACTTACGTGCGCGACAACGGCTTCAATGTCGGCGCTGAAGTCAAATATCCGCTTTACCTGGATGTCGGCGGCCGCGACGGCCTGCATTTGGTGCCGTTTATCCAATACGGCGGGGCTTGGGACAGTCCGACCGCGACCAATGCTCGGCCATCCACTCATTATCTGTATTCGGCCGGTATCGGCTTGCAGTGGCAGTTTCGAGGTTTGACGACCGAATTTTATTGGGCGCATGCGTTTACGCCGGTGCCGAATCGGCAGCGCAGCAGCCACAGTATTCAAGACGACGGTATCCATTTTCGGGTCAATTTCAACGTTTTTTAGCGGAATAGACTCTAACGGAGTGGCGATATATCGCGTGCGTTACGAAATGCCGTGCCGATTTCGGTTGGCGAATGGCGGTTCTGACGTTCGGCGCTCCGCGAGATATTCGTTAAATCCTTTTCAGAACAAGTTGTTATCGGAAGCGAGGCGGCTTCCGTCGTGGTTGGCACGCTTGTTGATATATTAAGCTGGTTGGAGACGCCAACCTCGACGCCGGAGCGACGATAGCGAAATCGGTTCTCGGCGGATCGGCAGGGAGATCGGTCGAATAGCCGCGATAGCGATTGCCGAAAATCCGGTCCAGCCATGGCCAATCCAAGACGAGGAAATCGAATTGCCAAATTTAATGCTAGAAGCGCAAATGCGGCTAGACTTGATTGCCATAACTGTTCTGGCGCTGGGAGTGGCGGTTGGAAATGCCGCGTCGGCCGAGATGCCGGTGCCGGTTTCCGCCGCCGAAATTCGATCGGTAGTCTTGCGAGGCGAGCAACTGCGAGACAACGGTGAGTTGCAAGCGGCGCAACAACAGTTCGATGCCGCGCTGCAAGCGGTGGTCGATGTTAAGGGCGATATAGGTTTATTGGCGGCGGTCGAGGCGGCGGCGGGTTACAACCTGTTCTTGTTGAACAGTAAAGAGGCCGCCGAACCCTTGCTCAAAGCCGCTTATCGGAATACCGAGACCGGGCCGGACTATTTACGCGGATTAGTTGGGCTCTATTTGAGCGAACTGGCTCTAGCCGGGGGCGATCGGCAACAGGCCTTGCAATACGCAGATCAGGCTGAAGCGGCTTTGCGAAGCCAGGGCAACAGCCCGTTACGAATGAGCGTGGCGTTGAGTCGGACGGCGGCGGGTGAAGATAAACGCGGTCGAGTTGCCGCATTGCTTGAGCTGGCTGCCAGAAGTGAAGGTTTGCCGAACGATTTTCCGGCGGCCAAGGTACGGCTGAAAACCGCCGAGGCTTTGCTGGCCGAGGCGGCGCCGAGCGATGGCCAGGGCTGGGTTGGCGCGGCGTATGCCGCACTGGACAAGGTGTTGGCGGGCGTTAACCCGCCGCCGCGCATGCGGGTGGAGGCCTTGTTGGGGATGGCCAGATTATATCGTCAGCAAAACCGCGATCGCGAGGCCCTGGCACTGACCGAGCAAGCGTTGGCATTGGCCGGAGATCGACGCTACCTGGAATTGCTGGCCGAGCTTGAAGCACTGCAAGGCGACTTGTTGCTGCGTTTGGGACAACAGGTACCGGCGCTACGCGCCTACGAGCAGGCGGTGAACGATTTGTTGGCGATTCGGGGCGATTTGCCGATCAATTTACCCGATGGTCGCAGCGCGATCGATACCGTGATCGATCCGTTACACCGTGGCTACGTCGATTTGTTGTTACGGCAAGCCGGCACCGGCGATTCCGAGCAACAGGCGCTGAACAAGGCCATGTCCAGCATGGAAGCGATCAAGGAAGCCGATTTGCAGGACTTTTTTTTGGGGCGGTGTTCGATCTCGGTGCAAACCCGGGACGATTGGCGAGAACTGGCGTTTCCGGAAACCGTCATCGTTTACCCGATTTTGTTGACCGACAGGCTGGAGTTGTTGATGAAGCATGGCCCGCTCGTTGTGCGACGTAGCGTGCCGGTGTCGGCCGAGCGGGTACGCGAACAGGCGCAAATCCTGACGCAGCGCTTGCATGCCGGCAAGGACTACCGGGCCGCGGCCAAACAGCTTTACCAGTGGCTGTTCGAACCGATTGCCAACGATGTCGCGGCGGCCGGCGCGAAATTGCTGCTCTACGTGCCCGACCGCAATTTGCGGGCGGTGCCGTACTCGGTGTTACAGGATGGCGGCCGGTTTTTGGTCGAACAATACGCGATCGTGACATTGCCGGGTTTGACGTTTCAAAATTGGGACAAGCAGGTCGCGAAACGGAAGAACTTGCGGGCCCTGGTCGCCGGTTTGAGCCGGCCGGACGGCGCCGCGATCGACACGCTGCCAGACAACGTCGTCGAACGTTTGATCGGCAATAAACCCGCCGATGTCGCGCAGAAAGCCATGGACCGTTCGCGCTTGGTCGAAGAATTGAGCTTGCCCAATATCGAGCGGGAAATCGATTCGGTCGCGAAACGACAGAACAGCACGATGTTATTGAATAATCAATTCACGGCGTCGGCGTTGAAGAGGGATATAGAAACCGGCGATTACGCGAAGGTGCATATCGCTTCGCACGGGTATTTCGGTAAGAACGCCAAGGAAAGTTTCGTGATGGCTTACGATCAGAATCTGACCTTGCTGGATTTCGAGGGCAGCTTGGGGGGCGATCGGTTGAAGAGCGAACCTATCGATTTATTGACGCTGAGTGCTTGCGAAACGGCCGAAGGCGACGACCGGATGCTATTGGGTTTCAGCGGATTGGCGGTCAAGAGCAACGTTTTAAGCGCGGTCGGCAGCTTGTGGTCGATCAACGATCAGGCCGCCACCGAATTCATGCATTTGTTTTACGACGGATTGGGCAATTCCTTGAACAAGGCGGAAGCGATGCGCCAGGCGCAGATCGCGATGATCAAGTCCAAACGTTTTAAACACCCGTTTTTTTGGTCGCCGTTCATTCTGATCGGCGGGTGGCAATAACCGACCCTAACAGGAGCAGGACTGAACCATGGCCGATTTATCCGGTTTACTGGACGAGATTTCCGCCGACAACCCTTGCGGCGACAATCTGGAATACGACAACGCCAGGGTGGCGTTGGATACCGATATTCTAGGGACGCCGGAGAATCAATTTTCCGGCGAAAAAGCCATGCCGCCCAATTGGCGGCAAGTGCAAAAGGATGCGTTGGCCTTGCTGGGGCGGTCTAAGGATCTGCAGGTCGCCCTATATTTAATCCGTTGTCTGATTCCGACCGAAGGCGTGCGCGGTTTTCGAGACGGTTTAAACCTGTTGACCGAGTGGATAGATCGCTACTGGGAGCACCTGCATCCCCAACTCGATCCCGACGATGGCCTCGATCCGACCCTCAGGATCAATATCATCGAAGAACTGAACAATTTCGATTGGGTGCTCAGGCCCTTAAGTCAGACGATGTTGGTTGAGTCAAAATCGGTGGGTCGGTTTTGTTTGCGCGATATGCAATACGCCACCGACAAGCTCGACCTCCCGGCCGGCCAGACCAAGCCGGAAATCAGCGCGATCAACGCGGCGTTTCTGGATGTCGAACTCGAGGAGCTCGCGGCCAATTTTCAAGCCATCAATGACAGCATGGCGCTATTGGACCGCTTGGATGCGGCCGTTGTCGATCGAGTAGGCAATAGCCAGGCGGCCAGTCTGAGCGCGGCCAAGGCCTTGTTTAAAGAGATTCGGCATTTTTTCGAGCAATTTGCCGGTAGCCGCTTGGCTGACCAAGTCGAGCCGGAAAGCGACGTTGCCGAGGAGAATGTGGCGGATGCCGGCGAAACGGTCCGGGTGTCCGCCAAGCCCAAGGCGGGAGTAGGCGAAATAGCGACGCGCCAGGATGTTTTGAAATCGTTGGATTTGATTTGCAAGTATTACGCGGAGAACGAACCCTCCAGTCCGGTACCGATTTTATTGTTGCGGGCAAAACACCTGGTGACCGCCGATTTTCGCGAAATTGTCCTAAATTTGATGCCGGATGCCCTGACGCATATCGATGCGTTGAAAGGCCCCGATCCACACTAACCTTTTTTGTAGTCGTTAAATATCTCAAGCGGAGAATATCATGGCAGAAAGCAGTCAAAAGTTTATTCAAAGGAACCGGGCGCCCCGGGTCCAGATCGAGTACGACGTCGAGTTGTACGGCTCGGAAAAAAAGGTGCAGTTGCCGTTCGTGATGGGCGTCATGTCCGATTTGTCCGGCAAGCCGGCGGAACCGTTGGCGCCGGTGGCGGATCGTAAGTTACTGGAAATCGATGTCGATAATTTCAACGAACGCTTGAAATCGATGAAGCCGCGCGTGGCTTTTCAGGTGGCGAATACTCTGACCGGCGAAGGAAACCTGAATGTCGATATTACCTTCGAAAGCATGGACGACTTTTCGCCGGCCGCCGTCGCCAAACGGGTCGCCGGCCTGGATAAAATCGTCGAAGCCCGCACGCAGTTGTCCAATCTGATCACTTATATGGACGGCAAGACCGGAGCGGAGGAATTGATTGCCAAATTGATCAACGATCCAGCGTTGCTGCAAACCTTGGCCGCCTCGGCCAAACCGGCCGACGCCGAAGGCAGCGAGGGTTAAGTCATGGCGGAATTGGAAAATCAAGCCGCGCAAGGCGCAACCCAAACTCTGGAACTGGACGACTTTTCGGCGCTGTTGGCGAAGGAATTCAAACCGGGCACCGAAGCCGCCAGCCAAGTCAATACCGCAGTCGGCACCTTGGCTCAATACGCGTTACAGGACGTCACCAAGGTCTCCGACGATGCGATCAAGAGTATCCAGGCCATCATTGCCGGCTTGGATCAAAAAATCACCGAGCAGCTTAACCTGGTTCTGCACCACCCGGATTTTCAAAAGTTGGAAGGGGCTTGGCGAGGCCTGCACTATTTGGTGAACAACACCGAAACCGACGAGATGTTGAAAATCAAGGTATTGAACATCTCGAAAAACGAATTGGGTAAAACCCTGAAAAAATTCAAGGGAACGGCCTGGGATCAAAGCCCCTTGTTTAAAAAGATGTACGAAGAGGAATACGGCACCTTTGGCGGCGAACCCTTCGGCTGTCTGGTGGGCGACTACCACTTCGACCACAGCCCGCAAGATGTCGAGTTGTTGGGCGAGATGGCGAAAGTCAGCGCCGCCGCGCACGCGCCGTTCATCTCCGGCGTCGCGCCTTCGGTGTTGCAGATGGAAAGTTGGTCGGAGCTCGCCAATCCTCGCGATCTAACCAAAATTTTCCAGACTCCGGAATATGCGGCCTGGCGCTCGTTGCGGGAGTCCGAGGACTCGCGTTACATCGGTCTGGCTATGCCGCGTTTCCTGAGCCGCTTGCCTTACGGTTCGAAAACCGATCCGGTCGAGGAGTTCGATTTCGAAGAAGATACGTCCGGCGCCGACAGCAGCAAGTACACCTGGGCCAACGCCGCGTACGCAATGGCGGTCAACATCAACCGCTCGTTCAAGCTTTACGGCTGGTGTTCGCAAATTCGCGGCATCGAGTCCGGCGGTGCGGTCGAAGGTTTGCCGGTGCACTCGTTCCCGACCGACGACGGCGGTGTCGATATGAAATGCCCGACCGAAATCGCAATCACCGATCGGCGCGAGGCCGAATTGGCGAAAAGCGGTTTCATGCCGTTGTTGCATAAGAAAAATACCGATTTCGCGGCCTTCATCGGAGCGCAGTCCTTGCAAAAACCGTTCGAATACCAGGACCCCGACGCGACGGCCAACGCCAACTTGGCGGCCCGCTTGCCTTACTTGTTCGCGACCTGTCGCTTCGCGCATTACTTGAAGTGTATCGTTCGCGATAAAGTCGGATCTTTCAAGGAGCGTCAAGACATGCAGGCTTGGCTGAATACTTGGATCAGTCAGTACGTGTTGACCAATCCGGCGGTTGCCACCGAAAAAGACAAGGCGCGCAGGCCGTTGGCGGGCGCGGAGGTGATTGTCGAGGAAGTGGAAGGCAACCCGGGCTACTATCAGTCCAAGTTCTTTCTGCGGCCGCATTATCAATTGGAAGGGTTGACGGTGTCCTTGCGCTTGACCTCTAAATTACCGTCACAAAAAGGTTAGACCGGTTCGGCGAACCGAGTTTGGTATGCGTTGGCGGCGGCCGCCTATTTGGTCGCCGCCAGCGGCAGATGTTTTATACATCCCGGCGCGCCGGGGCTATAAATCTCAGGGTAAAGATACCCGTTAAATTTTTTCTTAAAACTTGATCGGAAAGGAGAGCACCATGATTTTATTAAAATTCGCAACCGAAATTAAAGGCGACAGCACCGTAGCCAGCCACAAGGACTGGATTACGCTGGACAGCCTGCAAATGGGCGTGGGCCGGGCGATTTCGCAAAGTGGCGGCGGTAAGGACCGCGACACCAGTAATCCATCGTTTTCGGAAGTAACTTTTACCAAAAATATGGACGTGGCGTCGGTGGATTTGTGGATGCAAGCCATTTGCGGCAAAAGTTTGGGAACCGCAACCATTCACTTCATCCAAACCGGCGGCAGCGATGCCAAGGGCCAGGTTTATTTGGAAATCGAACTCGCGGATGCGATTATCAGCAGCTACAGTCAAGGTAGCGGCGGCGATCGTCCGACCGAGAGTATCTCGATCAATTTCAACGAAATTAAAATGAAATACAACTCGTTCGGCGAAGGCGAGGCACCGATTACCGGTGCGTTCAAAGGTTGGAGCGTCAAAGCCAACGAAACCGTTTAAGGGCCTATCCCCGGCGGTTTTCCGCCGGGGTTTTTCCATCTTTTGGAGTCATCCATGCAGGACGTTTCACGCTTGATTGCCGACGGCGACTTGGACGAGGCGTTGCGGAACACGCAACAACTCATCCGGCAAAACCCAGCGGAGCCTAAATCCCGCATCTTGCTGTTCCAGCTTTATTGCCTGATTGGTCAATGGGACAAAGCCCTGACCCAATTGAACGTGTTAAGGGACCTGGACAAGTCCACCCTGCTGATGGTCGGCACTTACGAACAAGTATTGCAATGCGAGGCATTGCGCAAGGACGTTTTCGCCGGACTGAAAACACCACTGATTTTTGGCGAGCCGCGGGAATGGCTGGCTTTGTTGCTGGAAGCGCTAAAGCTGGAAAATAACGGCAACTATCAACAGGCCGCCCAGATGCGCGGACAGGCCCTGGAGCAGGCGCCAGCCACCTCGGGGAGTGTCGACGGTACGCCGTTTGCGTGGATCGCCGACGCCGATAGCCGGCTTGGGCCGTGTTTGGAAGCGATCATGAATGGTCGCTATTACTGGATTCCGTTTATGCAAATCGGCAAGATTCAGTTGGAGCCGCCCACGGATTTACGCGATTTGGTTTGGGTCCCGGCCCACTTTACCTGGGTCAACGGCGGCGAGGCGGACGGTTTGATTCCGACCCGTTATTCCGGGTCGGACGCATCCGACGACCCGCGGATACGCCTGTCGCGGCTGACCGACTGGCAAGCGGTCGCCGACGGAATCGTTCACGGACTTGGGCAACGTTTGTTGGCCACCGATGTCGACGATTACGCGTTGCTGGACTTGCGCCTGATCGAATTGGCTAGCGAGTAGGGGCAAGCGAAATGGCTGAATTGTTGCACTCCGAGCGCCTGCAACCCTCGTTGCTGGATCGTCTGACCGACGATGCGCCGGAGAATCGGACCGAGGCGCGCGAGCAGCGGGTGATGTCGTTGCGTCAGTTGCGGCAAAGCGTGCTGCGCGATTTGAGTTGGTTGCTCAACACGGCGGCACTGGAGAGCATGGTGGATTTGTCCGAAGTGCCGCATGCCGCGCGTTCGGTGATCAATTTCGGTTCGCCGGTGTTTTCCGGCGTGGCGGTGACCGGCATCGACGTGCGTAAGGTCGAAACCAAGGTTCGGCAAGCCATCGCTCAGTTCGAACCGCGCATTTTGGCCGACAGCCTCAGCGTCGAATTGATTAAGGACAGCGAACAAATGAGCAATAAAGCGCTGTCGTTTCGAATAGAAGGCGATTTGTGGGCGCAACCGCTACCCGTGCATTTGTATATCCGTAGCGATCTGGATTTGGAAACCGGGGAAATCACCGTGAAGGATTGGGACGGTTAGGCGATGGACCCCAAGTTGCTGAAATATTACAACCGCGAGCTGCAATACGTGCGCGAGGTCGGTGCGGAATTCGCGGCCGAATATCCCAAGATTGCCAGCCGTCTTGGTTTAGACACTTTCGAATGCTCCGATCCCTATGTCGAACGCTTGTTCGAAGGCTTCGCCTTTATGGCGGCGCGGGTGCAGCTCAAGGTCGATGCCGAGTTTCCCAATTTTACTCAGCAATTGCTGCAAATCGTTTACCCGCATTATTTGTCGGCAACGCCGTCGATGGCGGTCGTCGAGTTCAAACCGGATTTTGCCGAAGCGGCCTTGGCCGACGGTGCGACGATTCCCAAGGGGACGGTGCTGCGTTCGCAAATTGCCAAGGGCGAACAGACGGCTTGCGAATATCGCACCTCGCAAGCGGTGGAATTGTTGCCGCTACAGATTGGCCAACTCGAATACCTGCCGACCCTGGCGGCGGTTTCGAGTCATGGCGTGTCGGCCGGCAAATATGCCGTGCCGGTCAAGGCGGCGTTGCGCATCGTGCTACGCAGCTTGGGCGGTGCCAAATTCAATAAAATCGCGCTCGACCGCTTGCCGCTGTTTCTGCGCGGGGCCGGCAATATTCCCTATCGGCTCTACGAACAATTGTTGGCCAATGTCGTCGGCATTGCCGGAAAACACACCCGAGCCAATGCTTCCACGGTGCGTTATTTGGACGGTGGTCGTCATTGGGTGCGAGGAATGGGCTTCGAGCCGGAAGAGGCCTTACTGCAACAAACGCCGAGGTCGTTCGACGGTTATCGGATTTTGCAGGAATATTTCGCGTTTCCGGAGCGGTATCTGTTTATCGAATTGGATGGCTTGACCGAACTGGCGGCGGCTTGCGACGGCGAGGAACTCGAATTGTTCGTGTTGCTGGACCGTAGCGACGCTCAGTTGATTAACGTGCTGGATCAAAACAATCTAGCCTTATTTTGCGCGCCGGCCATCAATCTGTTCCCGAAGCGGACAGATCGGTTGCAGATCGATCAGCGCCAATCCGAATATCACATTGTCGTCGACCGCAGTCGCCCGATGGATTACGAAGTCTACAGCGTCGCCGAAGTGACCGGTTATAGCAAGGATCAGGGCAGCGAACGCGCGTTCCTGCCGTTCTACGGCTCGAAAACCGCTTACCAGGGCCACGGCGAGACCGCCTTCTACTCGCTCAGGCGCGTGAAACGGGTGCTGTCATCGAGACAGCGGCGTAAGGGCGTGCGCTCCAGCTATATCGGCAGCGAGGTGTTCGTCGCGTTGGTGGACGCCGCCGAAGCGCCGTATGCCGGCAATTTGGCGCAATTGGGGCTGGAGACGCTATGCACCAATCGCGACTTGCCGTTGGTGATGCCGGTCGGTCTCGGCGATACCGATTTTACGTTGCAGATTAGCGCCCCGGTCAAGGCGATACGTTGCATCGTCGGGCCTACCCGGCCGTTGCCGGCGGCCTACGAAGCGGACTCGGTCTGGCGTTTGGTGAACCATTTATCGCTGAATTATCTGTCGCTGATCGATACCGATCCGAAAATCGGCGCCGGCGCGTTACGCGAACTATTAAGTCTGTACGCCGACCAGCGCGAGCCGGCCGTCAAAAAGCAGATCGAGGGGGTGATCTCGGTCAACGCTAAAAACGTGGTCAGGCGTATCGATGCCAACGGGCCGATGGTCTTCGGCCGCGGGCTGGAAATTACCGTGGTATTGGACGAGTCCGCCTTCGAGGGCGGCGGTTATTTTCTGCTGGGTACGGTACTGGAACGCTTCTTCAGCCGCTATGTGTCGATCAATTCGTTCGTCGAAACCGTGATTCGTAGCACCGATAGAGGCGAGGTGGCGCGTTGGCCAGCGAGGATGGGATGTCGTCACACGATTTAATGGCCGAATTGATCAAGGACGCGTCGCGATTCGATTTTTTCGAGGCGATGCGCTTGATCGAGTGCGCCAATCCCGACAAGCCTCGGCTGGGAACCAGCGTTAAAGCCGTGGACGATCCGGTGCATTTATCGCAAGAGCCGGAGTTGGAATTCCCGGCTTCGACGGTGGCTCGCTACCACGCCGACGGCGCCAAGCCGCGCTTGGCGGTGAATTTCATGGGGTTGTTCGGTCCCAACGGACCGTTACCCTTGCATTTGACCGAGTACGCCCGCGAACGTCTCCGCCATCATCACGACCCGACCTTCGCGCGCTTTGTCGACGTGTTTCACCACCGGATGATAGGCCTGTTCTACCGGGCCTGGGCCAATGCTCGGCCGGAGGTGAGCTACGACAGGCCCGAGACCGACCGCTTCGGTTTCTACGTGGCGGCCTTGCAAGGCACGGCCGGCAACGCTTTTCAGGATCGCGACGCGCTGCCGGATCGGGCTCGGCTATTTTATGCCGGCCATTTTTCGGGACAGGCCAAGCACCCGGATGGCTTGCGGTCTATTCTTTCCGATATTTTACGGGTTCCGGTGCGGATCGCCGAATTCGTCGGCGAATGGATGGATATACAGCCGCGCGAACAGACTCGTCTGGGCTTGAGCATGGTCACCGCCGCGCTGGGACAGTCCGCCGTGATCGGTGCCAGCGTGTTCGGTTGTCAGCACAAGTTCAGAGTCGTGCTGGGGCCGTTGCCGTTGGTTTTGTATTTGGCGCTGCTGCCGGGCGGGATCTTGCTGCCGCAACTGGTGGCCATCGTCCGGCAATACGCCGGCGACGAGTGGGTGTGGGATGCTCAACTGAGTTTGCAGGCCGATCAAGTGCCGGCCGAGCTCTGCTTGGGGCAACCGGCCCAGCCGGCCGTTCTGGCCGAGCGCGGTGGCGGGCAGCTGGGCTGGAGTCTGTGGTTGGGGCCGCGCTCGACCTGCGCCGATGCCGACGATTTAACGCTTAACCCGTTCATCGCCGCTGTCGGCGCCCGATGAGCGATACCTAAAACGATAACGATGGGAACCAACGATGGCGGAAATTAGCCGAGTCAAGCTGTTCGGGAAGTTAAATAAGGTTTGCTACAAAGCCGTGGAAAGCGCGACGGTGTTTTGCAAATTACGCGGTAACCCTTATGTCGAACTGGTGCATTGGTTGAGCCAGTTGCTGCAATTGCCGGACTCCGATATTCACCGTCTGCTCAAGCATTACGGCTTGGACGGTTCGGTGATCGCCAAGGAAGTGACAGCGGCGTTGGACAAATTGCCGCGCGGTTCCACCGCCATTTCCGACTTCTCGCCGCACATTGAGGACAGTGTCGAGCGCGGCTGGGTTTACGGCACCTTGCTGTATGGCGAAAATCAAGTGCGTAGCGGGCATCTGTTGATCGGCATGTTGAAAACCAAGGCGCTACGCAACGAATTAATCGGCATTTCCCGCGAGTTCGACAAACTGAAACCGGACACCGTTACCGACGAATTTCCGAAAATCACCGCCGGTTCCCCGGAAGAAGGTTTGGCGGCCAGCGACGGCTCGCATATCGCCGCGACGCCCGGCGAGGCCAGCGGCGCGATCGCGCCGGCGGCGATGGGCAAGCAAGAAGCATTGAAGCAGTTTACCGTCGATCTGACCGAACAGGCCCGTAACGGCAAGATCGATCCGATTGTCGGTCGCGACGAGGAAATCCGCCAGGTTATCGACATCCTGATGCGCCGCCGCCAGAACAACCCGATCCTGACCGGCGAGGCGGGCGTCGGCAAGACCGCCGTCGTCGAAGGCTTCGCGCTGAAAATCGTTGCCGGCGACGTGCCACCGTCGTTGCGGGACGTCAGTTTGCGCACCTTGGATGTCGGCTTGCTGCAAGCCGGCGCCAGCATGAAGGGCGAATTCGAAAACCGTTTGCGTCAAGTGATCGAAGAAGTTCAGGCTTCGCCGAAACCCATCATTTTGTTCATCGACGAAGCCCATACTCTGGTAGGCGCCGGCGGCGCGGCGGGTACCGGCGACGCGGCCAACCTGCTGAAACCGGCATTGGCGCGCGGCGCATTGCGTACCGTCGCGGCCACGACCTGGGCCGAATACAAAAAACATATCGAAAAAGATCCGGCCTTGACCCGCCGCTTTCAAGTCGTGCAAGTTCACGAACCCGACGAAGCCAAAGCCATCGGCATGATGCGCGGTGTCGTATCGGTGCAGGAGAAACATCATCAAGTCTTGATTCTGGACGAGGCGCTGGAAGCCGCCGTCAAACTGTCGCATCGCTACATTCCGGCTCGGCAATTGCCGGATAAGGCGGTCAGCTTGCTGGATACCGCCTGCGCCCGTGTCGGCGTCAGTCAACACGCGGTGCCTGCGGAAGTCGACGATTGCCGCAAGCGCATCGACGCGCTGGAAACCGAACTGGCGATCATCGGCCGCGAGAAAGCCGTCGGCGTCGAAGTGGCGGGGCGCGAGGAACTGGCCAACGAAAAACTGGCCGCCGAACGCGAGCGCCTAGTCGGTTTGGAAGAGCGCTGGAATGCGGAGAAAGCATTGGTCGAACAGATTCTGGCGCTGCGCGGCAAGCTACGCGCAGCCGGGCACGCGGTGGACGGGGCCAGTGACGCCGAGGCCGGCGGCGAGGATCGCGACGCGTTGCTCGCCGAATTGAAAGCCCTGCAAACCCAGTTGCACGAACAACAAGGCGAATCGCCGTTGATTTTGCCGACCGTCGATCACCAGGCCGTGGCTTCGGTGGTGCAGGATTGGACCGGCATTCCGGTCGGCCGGATGGTCAAAAACGAAATCGAGACCGTGCTGAAATTGGCGGACAATCTGGAGCAACGCATCATCGGCCAACGCCACGCGTTGGAGATGATCGCCAAGCGCATCCAGACCTCGCGCGCCGGTCTCGACAACCCCAACAAACCGATCGGCGTGTTCATGTTGGCGGGTACCTCCGGCGTCGGCAAGACCGAAACCGCGCTGGCGCTGGCCGAGGCCTTGTACGGCGGCGAGCAAAATGTCATCACGATCAACATGAGCGAATACCAGGAAGCGCACACGGTTTCCACGCTGAAAGGCGCGCCTCCCGGCTACGTCGGTTACGGTGAAGGTGGCGTATTGACCGAAGCGGTCCGGCGGCGGCCCTACAGCGTCGTGTTGCTGGACGAGGTGGAAAAAGCCCATCCGGACGTACATGAAATCTTCTTCCAAGTGTTCGATAAGGGCTGGATGGAAGACGGCGAGGGCCGGGTCATCGACTTCAAAAACACGCTGATCCTGCTCACCACCAACGCCGGTACCGATTTGATCGCGAACCTGTGCAAGGACCCGGATCTGATGCCGGAACCGGAAGGCATCGCCAAAGCCTTGCGCGAGCCCTTGTTGAAAATGTTCCCGCCCGCGCTGCTGGGCCGTCTGGTCGTGATTCCGTACTACCCGCTCAGCGACGAAATGATAGGCGCGATCGCTCGCTTGCAGCTGAATCGCATCAAAAAACGCGTCGAGGAATCCCACAAAGTACCGTTTAGCTACGACGACGACGTGATCAAACTGATCGCCAGCCGCTGCACAGAACTGGAAAGCGGCGGCCGGATGATAGACGCGATCCTGACCAATACCGTGCTACCGAAAATCAGCGAGGAATTTTTGATCCGGATGATGGAAGGCACGCCGATCGAGCGGGTGCATGTCAAGGTCGAGGACGGGGAGTTTGGGTATGGGTTTGAATAAAGGCAGGCTGTCGTCATCTATCTTGCTTTAATCTAATTCGGAATACGGCTATGAGAATCATCTATACCAGCAATCTAGTAGCGCAACAGGGTGTTTACATCGATCAACTGCCTACCATAAATAGCTTCCCTGTTTTGGACCTATCACCCACCGCGTGGCCACGGCATGAAAAAAAAATGATGGAGTTGAAGAAACGTGAGGAGAGCGATGACGTGTGGATGGGCTCTCCGGATACCTCAGGCCGAGCACTTTGGACGTGCTGGGCGACTGGCGGTTGCGTACCTGTGGCGGCGGCGGAAGTCGATCCGGGGTTTCCGCGTAAGGTCCGCTGGATTTCGTTAACCCATTGTACTGGCGGTAATTTACCAAGTACCCTGACTCAGGGGGCGACAAACTGGGCTCGCGTCTATGTGATATTTGTAGTCAACAGCGGATCCCATTCGGGCCACAATGTGGAGATGCACGTGGAGGCTTATATCGACGCTTTGCCGGGGAAAGATCAAATTCCGCCTAATAATATCTTTGTGGTATACGGCCCACATGCCAGTCTAGCAATTTCGCCAACCGGGCTGGTTGGGGTCTTACCCGACGATCAGCCTCCAACCGCCTTGGCGCAACAAAACGGTAGTAGTTGCTGCAAATGTTACATAGCAACCGCAACCTGCTTGGCATTGGGATTACCAGACGATTGCGAAGAGTTGAAGACGTTGCGATGGTTTCGCGACAACGTTTTGCTCAAGACTGTCGATGGTACGCAGGATGTGGAAGCATATTATCGCGATGCGCCAAGTATCGTTGCCGAGATTGATCGGCGCACGAATTCATCGGACATTTACCTGGGAATTTTTCGCCAAGTTGTCCAGCCTGCCGTGGAAGCCATACGGCACCAGGATTACGAGGGTGCAAACGCCATTTTCAAACGTATACTAGGCGAGCACTGTCATCGGCGTGGGTCCCACTTTGGATCAACGGAAAGTATGGCGGACACGCTTGCTGCGCGAGATCATATTTAATAACGAATTTATATATGAATTCAACGGTTGGAGTAAACGGCGTACCCGGTGCGGGCCGGGGTTTGTAAACCGGCCAAGACTGTTTTAGGTTGGTTTAAAAATAATAGTGGTATACCCGCGTTACAAGGTGATTTGATTTTTTTAGCAAAGGATAAATATTATGATTAAAGATAGAGATTACAATTTGGCAAAAGCTAAATTAGTGGCAAATGGGAGCATGACTGCCGCTAAATCACACAATAAACACACGCAAGGAAAGGGTAGTCCCGAAGGTCATGGAAGATCTCTCCTCCATGAAGCGCAGGACGAATGGGGCGCGAATATTACACTAGCCCAAACTCAAGCTCTTGCCGATGCCGCTTACCAGATGGGTATTGATTGGCCATGATTAATATAATTCGTTTGCCGAAAATCTAGTAAATTTTACTCAAACTTTCGGCGGTGTTCATGTACAAAAGACGATTGATCAACTGATATTGGAGTGTGATAGAGCACTTGCAAAAGTTAAAATGTCGCCGCTTAGTGCCAAGGATAAGGTAACGGAATAGGGATGGGGTATTGCTATGTTTAAAGAGGCTTTATTGGCTTACATCACTTGGATTGGGGCAAAAGCGCCGGAAATCCCGCATAACGGAGTTTGGAGTCAGGCTAGTTAAGGGGGTAAATACTTCTAATCAATTCTGGAAATCTCAATTGGAGTTCAGTTCTGGGAGTATGAAATTTCGAATTGGATACAGTCTCCCTGTCGTAGCTCTGTGCGTTTTTCATCCATTCATGAGTCTTGTCAATGAGTTCTGATTCGTATTTAAAATAATGAATGACTTAGGGTTAATTTCACAATTGATATAGTGGGACGGGATTAAATGACTACCTGCCTAGACTACGCAAAAATCGCCATCGCCGCTTATTACAAAAGCGCCAACCAGTATTACGCCGAGCCTCCCGGTCATATGGTGGACGATTGGCAGGTTCAGAAATGGGAATCGGGGACTTGGTACGGTGACGGCTTTCAAGGCGGTATTTGGTGCAACAGCACCGACGTCGTGGTCGGTTGCTGTGGCACGAATCCGGGGCAAAAAGGAAAACTATTCTCCGATATTGGGGCGGACCTGAGAATCGGTTTGCGCATCCTGCCCAACCAATGTTCGTCGGCGCGGCAGATGTTGAAGGCCGCCAAGCAAATCGCCAACGGCCGGCGGTTGTCCTTAACCGGCCATTCGTTGGGCGGCGGTTTGGCGCAAGTGGTTGGCGTTTGGGAAGGCGTGCCGTTCGTGACGTTCAATGCGCCGGCGATGGCGCAAGTGATTAAGGCCGCGCACGTGAATATTCTAAAACCGCAAATGATGATTCGGACTTGGCAATCGAAAAGTGCGTCCGATTGCCCCGGCGTCAATTTTCGGATCGCCGGCGATCTAGTCAGCATCGAAGGTCTGGCCGGCGATCATGTCGGCATGGTGGTCGATTTGCCCAACGCCACCGGCGGCGGCGCTCATGGCAAAACCAATTGCTGGCAGGCGGTTTTGCAGACCGATTGGGCGAATATCGATCCTTTCGAAGCGCTGTAATGTTCGGCGCCCGCTAAGCGTATCCGGAGTCGCTTGAGAAATGCCAAGCACGTTTAGATTTCACTTGCTGGGATGACTTTTTGCAATCATTCGCCATCGGATTAGATCGACGTCGGCGACAGGAGACAACATGACAGGTGCGGTTACTTTACAAAAAGTGACGATACCCAAGGCGGTGCAAATCTGCCAGGATATTCAGCTCGACCCGGCGGCGATGCAATGCCTGGCGGCCGACACGACGCCGGTGGCGTTTTTGTTGGCTTTGATCGAACTGAAACTATTTCCGGACGCCGTACGTTTTCTGGCCCGGGCCTTGCCCAAGCGCGAGGCGGCCTGGTGGGCCTGTGTCTGCGCGCGTAGCTCGATTGACGACAAAACGCCGCCTGAAGTCGTAAAGGCTCTGGAGGCCGCCGAGCTTTGGGTTTACAAACCGACCGAGCCCAACCGGCGCAACGCGAACGCGGCCGCTCACAGCGCGTCATTTGAGAATCCGGCAGCTTGGGCGGCGATGGCCGCGTTCTGGAGCGACGGCAGCATGGCGCCGGAAGACGCGCCGTCGGTTCCGCCCGCCGATAACTTGACCGCCAAGGCCGTCGCCGGAGCGGTGATGCTGGCGGCGGTGCTCACTTATCCAGAGAAGGCCCAGGAGAAATACCGGTTTTTCCTGGAACAAGGCATCGACATCGCCAACGGCGGCAACGGCCGCATTTGGCAACCGACTTAATCAGGAGTAAAACCATGGGTCAGCCCGCCGCGCGCATCACCGATATGCATGTTTGTCCGATGTTTACCGGTCCGGTGCCGCACGTCGGCGGTCCGATATTGCCGCCGGGCGCGCCTACCGTGTTGATCGGCAAGATGCCGGCGGCGCGCGCGACCGACATGGCCGTCTGCGTCGGTCCGCCCGATACCATTGTCAAGGGCTCGGCGACGGTGATGATTGCCAACATGCCGGCCGCCCGGATGGGCGATAGTTGCGCTCACGGCGGAACGATCATCCTAGGTTGTCCAACGGTATTGATTGGCGGTTGATTCGCGCTCCAACCATTAAAACAGCGTTAGTTTTAGGATTTCAACATGGCTCTCATACAATCTCAACGTGCCGCAAAGGTGACTACCGCGCTCGGCGAAGGGGCCTTCGTGCTTTACCGGATGACCGGCACCGAACCGGTCAGCCGGTTGTTCGAATACGAGCTGGAATTACTGAGCGAAAGCGAAACTCTGGATTCTCAGGCCTTACTCGGTACCGGAGTGACGGTCGAACTGGCGCTGGAAGACAATGCCAGCCGGATCTTCAACGGTATCGTTACCCGGGTAAATCAGTTCGGCATGATAGGCGATTTGTATTACTACCGAGCCACCGTGCATCCCAAGCTATGGTTGCTGACGCGGGCCGCCAATTGTCGGGTGTTATCGCCGGCCATCGACGCCGATAGCGGTGCCAGCGAAGCCGCGCCGACCACGGTGCCGGAGATTGTCAAGAAAGTCTTGGCCCAGCACCAAGTCACCGATGTAATCCTGGATTTGCAGGAGACCTATCAGCCGCGCGAATTTTGCGTGCAATATCGGGAGACCGATTTCAATTTCATCAGCCGACTTCTGGAAGAAGAGGGTATCTATTACTACCACCGGCATAGCGTCGCCGGCCATACCCTGGTGTTATGCGACAACATGCTCGCCCACTTGCCCAGGCCGGTTAGCGCGACCGTCAAATACTACCCGCTGGCGAATCAAGGGGGGCGCGACGAGGAACACATGTTCGAATGGAGCATTAGCCGGCAAATCCAAACCGGCAAGTACTCGTTGAACGACTACAACTTCGAGACCCCCTCCGCCGATTTAAAAAACTCGACCACCATTGCGGGGACGCATGCCGGCGCGGACAAGGAGGTTTACGATTACCCCGGCGAATTTGCCGTGGGATCGGCCGGCGAGCGCTATTCCAAATTGCGGATGGAAGAAGTCCGCGCCGAACATGAACAAATCGTCGCCAGGGGCAATGTGCGAAATTTGGCGACCGGCTTGACCTTTACCTTGTCGCAATTCCCGCGCGACGATCAAAACCGCGAATATCTGGTTTTGGCCACGCAATTTCAGATTCAGAACAACGATTTCGGCGCGGGCGGCGGTGGCGATCCCGAAGAGTTTCAATGCACGTACACCTTGATCCCGACCAGCTACGTGTACCGTCCGCCCAGGATGACCAGAGTCCCCGTGGTACAGGGCGTGCAGACCGCCGTGGTGGTCGGCGCGGAGGGAGACGAAATCCTGACCGACTCGTATGGTCGGGTCAAAATCCAGTTTTATTGGGATAGATTGGGTGTCAGGAACGAAAACAGCTCTTGCTGGGTTAGGGTCGCGCAAATCTGGGCGGGGAAGAACTGGGGTGGAATATTCATCCCGCGGGTTGGTCAGGAAGTGATCGTCGATTTTCTGGAAGGCAACCCGGACGCGCCGATCATTACCGGCCGGGTGTATAACAACGAAAATATGCCGCCCTACGCTCTGGATGCCAACAAGACGCAGAGCGGCATCAAAACGCGCAGCACGCCGGGAGGCTCCGACCAAAACTTTAACGAAATCCGCTTCGAGGACAAGAAAGACGAAGAAGAACTTTACGTCCACGCCGAGAAGAATTGTACCCGCATCGTCGAGAACAACGATGTCCAAAAAATCGGCTTCGAAAAGACAGACGCCGGCGACCAGACGATAGACATCTACAATCACCGCACCGTCACGCTGGATCAAGGCAACGATACGCTGACGATCAAAACCGGCAACCGCGTGGTCGAGGTCAAGCAAGGTAACGATAATTTGACCATCAGCACCGGCAATCGAACCGTCAAGCTCGATCAAGGTAACGATGATCTGACGATTAGTTCGGGAAATCGGACCGTATCGCTGGGCACGGGCAATCTGACGGTGAAATTGGATGGCGGTAGTATTTCGAACGAGGCCGCGCAGGCCATCGAGCTCAAGGTGGGGTCCAACAGCGTTAAGATCGATCAGAGCGGCGTGACGATCAAGGGTGTGATGGTTAAGATTGAAGCCGATGCGCAGGCCGAACTGAAAAGCCCGATGACGACGGTCAGTGGCGACGGCATGATGACGGTCAAGGGCGGCATGGTGATGATCAACTGAGGCGGTCGCCGGCAACCTTGTTCGGTTCCGTTCGGAAATGGTTGCGCCAATTCATACTCACGATCATGAAAATACGGCATCGTCCCGGAACATGAAAGCCAGTGGAGTGGGAGCGGCTTTAGCCGCGATTGACAGGGCTCCGACCCTGGATTCGGTAGCGGCTCATCTGACTTTTATATTACCGCTCGGGCGAGACGGAATACCCGCAATGCATACATCGGTAACGGACCGCCAAAACCCCTCAATGTTGAAATTCGATCCCATCCAGGCTCTGTCGTGTTTCGCTCGACAAGCGAGGAGCTTCGTCCGTGACTAGCTCTCGCGATCCTCGACCAACCGGCGCGGAACTCAGGCTCCGCAATTTGAACGACGGTACCACGACTCGCGACTTGTCGCCGCGGCCATTACCGGTCGGCGTCAAGTCGGCCAAACCCGGCGCTAGCCTTAAGTCTCCCCGCGTCCGCGCCGCGAAATCCGCGCCACCGACGCTCAAGCAGGGCCAGCAAGGCGACGACGTTCGCCGCCTGCAACGATTACTTAATGCCTGTCTGAAGCCCAGTCCGCAGTTGGACGATGGCATTTTTAATTTGGCCACGCTGCAAGCCGTGCGGCAATTTCAAACCGGCGTTGGCCTGACCGCCGACGGCATTGTCGGCATCGACACCTGGTTTTATTTGCTCAAGGGCGAATCGGTTCAAGGCGCGGCGTTGGCGGCGCCCAAGCCGGTTGCTCCCGGCAACGTGACGGCCGTATCGGCGGTGCCGGTCAAGCCCGGCGTCGCGGACTGGCCGCTGGCCGATAAATTTGCCGAGGTACTGCGCCGCACCTTGCCGTTGTTGCCGGCCGGCGTGCGTGGCGAATTCGAGGCGATGATTAGCCCGCAAAATTTGGGGATTACCGCCGGTGTATTGGTGGTTTGGGCGGGCTCCCATGCGTTTGGCGTTGGCGAGGTGGTCGATGTCGTGATGCTGATCGGCGGCGCGTTTTTCCTGGGAATGGCGGTATTCGACGTGGCGGCCGATATTGGCGACTTCTTGACGTTGACGATAGACGCCGGCAGCGACCGCGAACTCGACGAAGCCGCCCGTCACCTAGCGAGCGTGATCGCGGTGATCGGCGTCGCGGCGTTCTTTGCGCTGTTGGCGAAGGTGCGGGCCATGAAAGGACGTAAGGGGCAGGCAAGGGTGTCGGCGTCCGAGTCGCCCGGCAACGCCGTCACGCCCTCGGAAGCCGCACGCGGATCGGGCGGTACCGGCAACGCGAAGAGCCGAAGCCCAGCGCCACCGGCCGATGCGAATTCAGGACCGCCGACGTCCAATCAGACGGCCAATACTCCGAGCAATTTATGCAAGAAAGAAGGTTGCCCGATCAGCATGGTCACCGGCGAGGAAATGCTGGAAAAGGTCGACTTTACCTGGGAAGGTCCGCTACCTCTCGACTGGCGACGGTTTTACCGTAGCGGCCAGTCCGACATCGACCGGCAACTGGGTTACGGTTGGCTGACGCCGCTGGACGAATGGCTGGAAATCGGCCAACGCGCAACCTTTTGCAATGCCGACGGCCAACGCATCGATTTGCCGCTGCCAGCGGTGGGTGGCTACAGCATCAATCTGCCGGAACAATTGCGCTTGTACCGGGAAAATGATCATTTTCGCCTGGTCGAGCAAAGCGGATTGGCGAAAACCTTCACCGGTCGGTCTGGCCGTTGCCCTCTGCGGGCCTGGCACAACAGCCAGGGCCAAAGCCTGTATTTTCATCGCGACGCCAACGGTGATGTCGAGCGCATCTCCTCTAGCTGGAACAAACATTTACTGTTCGAGCGCCAAGGCCGGCGCATTGTCGGGATTCGTCCCGGCAAACGACACGGAAGCGGATTCGCAGCGGCCGGCGAGCCGCTGGTGAGCTATCGGTATAGCGACGCAGGCGATTTAATCGGTGCTCGCGACCGGCTCGAGCAAGGCGAAACCTACGCTTATCGCAATCATGTCATCGCCCGCCGCACCCTGGCCAGCGGCTTTAACTTTTATTTCGAATGGGATCAAGACACGCCGCAAGGCCAATGCTTGCACAACTGGGGCGATAACGGCGTTTACGACTACCGCTTCGAATGGTTGCCGGACGGCGTTAGCCACGCCATCGACTCGCGCGGCGGCGTCGCGATTTATCGGCACGATCCGCAAGGCCTGTTGCTTTCCGAGCGTAGCCCGGAAGGTCGGGAAACCCGCCACAGTTACAATGTCGATAACCAACTGGCGCAAACCGTGGCGCCGGACGGCGGTATCACGCGTTTTAGTTACGATAAGGAAGGCCGCTTGACCGGTGTCTCCGATGCGCTGGGTTTTAGTCAGCGCGTCAAGTACGACAAACAAGGCAACCCGGTCGAGTTAATCGATGCCTTGGATCAACGTTGGCTGCGCCGCTACGACGCCGGCGGTCGTTTGGAAGAAACCGTCGCCGCTAACGGCGCGGTCACCCAATACCAATACAATGCTCAAGGCGTACCGGTACGCATCACCGATGCGCTGGGCCGGACTCGCTCGCTGTTGTGGGACGAACAGTTACGCCTGGTCGGCGAGATCGGCTTCGACGGCATCAAGACCCGCTACCAATACGACGATGACGATCGTATCGTCGCCATCGTCGATCAGGACAAACGCACCACGCGTTACGGCTACGATGCCGCCGGCCGGGTCACGGCCGTGCAACACGCGGACGGCAGCACTGTGCAATTGCGTTACAACGCTGCCGGCTTGTTGACCCATTACATCGACGGCCTGGGCAACACCACCGAATATCGCTACGACGACGGCCTGTCCCAGCCCACCGCCCGCATCGATCCGCTGGGTCATGAAATGCGTTATCGCTATGACAGCGAACGCAACCTGATCGGCCTGATCAACCCGAAAGGCGAAACCTACAGCATCAACTACGACCGCGACGAAAATCTGATCGAAGAAATCGGCTTCGACGGCCGTATCCAGCGTTACCGCTACAACGCCGCCGGCGCGCTGGAAGCCTACCTGCAACCCGGCGCCGACGGCGATTGGAGCGTCACCCGCTTCGAACGCGACCGTCTCGGCCGGCTGCTAAAAAAGCATGCCGCCGACGGCAGCCTGAGCCAATACGGCTACGATCCGCTGGGCCGCTTGCAACTGGCCAAAAATGCCGACAGCCTGGTGCTGTTGGGGTACAACGCCCTGGGTCAGATCAACCAGGAAAACCAGAACGGTGCCATCGTCCGCCACAAATACGACCTGCTGGGCCGGCGCATCCACACCGAAACCCCGGACCGGCATCGCATCGACTACCGTTTCGGCGAGCGCTACCTGGACAGCATCGAATTCGACGGCCAAACCCTCACCAGTCACCGCTACGACGAACTGGGCCGTGAAATCGGCCGTAGCCAAGGTCAACTCAACACCGACTACGACTACGATCCGCTGGGGCGCTTGTTGCGGCAACGCGTCGCCGGCAAAGGCCAAGCGCCACTGATCGGTCGCCAGTACAGCTACGATACGGCCGGCAAACTACGCGAATTGGACGACCTGCGCCAAGGCCGCAGCCAATACCACTACGACCCCGCCGCCCGCCTGATACGCAGCGAAGGCCTCAGCCCGGAAAGCTTCGTCCACGATCCGGCCGGCAACCTGTTGGGTGCCAGCGTGGAAGGTGGCCGAGTCGAAGGCGACCGCTTGGTGATGATGGGCGACCGCCACTACAGCTACGACGCCGCCGGCAACCTGATCGAAGAAAAACGCGGCAAGGCCGGCCAAATCGTCACCCGCTACCAATACGATAGCGACAACCGTCTGATTCGCGCCGAAACCCCGCAAGGCACCGCCCAATACCGCTACGACGCCCTGGGCCGGCGCATCGCCAAACGCACCGCGCAAGGCGAAACCCGTTTTCAATACGACGGCCCGCGCCTGCTCGCAGAAACCGATAGCCAGCGCAGCCGTATCTACCTATTCGAACCCGGCAGCTTCCGGCCCTTGTTGCTGCACGAACAGGACAACACCCAAGCCAGCGGCACCACCTACCACTACCACCTGGATCATCTCGGCACGCCCAGGGAACTGACCGATACCGATGGCAGAATCGTCTGGTCCGCCCGCTACCGCGCCTACGGCAACCTGGCCCTGGCCGACGTCGAAGCCATCGACAACCCCCTGCGCTTTCAAGGCCAGTATTACGACGCAGAAACCGGCTTGCACTACAACCTGAACCGGTATTACGATCCAAATGCCGGGAGGTTTATTCATCAGGACCCGATTGGGTTGAAAGGCGGGGCCAACGTTTACCGGTATGCGCCTAATCCGGTGAATTGGATTGATCCGCTGGGCTTGACCGGGAAGGATTGTTCGGCCGTATCTAATACTTCGAGCCCGACCATCGCCAGGATTACTCCTGGTTCTTTACCTCCAGCCGAAGAAGTAGCGGTATTAGATACTTTAAAACATATAGATGCTGGCACGACACCGACGGGGCCTCTTGCTAAGAAATGGGGTACTCAGTTCAAGAACTGGGCTGGGGATTTACCAGGTGCGAAAGGAGCATCGTCACCATATCTTGAATATCGAGTAGCTCCATCTGCAGGAACAACCGGCGCAGGTGCGAATCGTATTGTCGCAAACAGTCAAACAGGAGAGATGTACTACACATGGACTCACTATGGAGACGCTGGAAATCCGGCGTTTGTGCAAATCAGGTAATTACGATGTCAGATACCCAAGGATTTATTACTGCTGATTCAATAAACGCCGAATTAATAGTTTGCGAGTGTCAGCAAAATGGGTGGCTGATTTACACGCTTCCTTCCAACATTTACTCTAAAGATCAGTTCTTTAAAGCGGTCCGTGACAATTTACCATTGGACCCTCCACTACAAAGCAATAAGAGCTGGGATGCGCTCGCCGATTCATTGTGGTCGGGGCTAGATAGCCTACCGGATAGTAACATTCTTATCATATGGCCGGATACCACAACCATGAAAACAAAAGCACCTGAAGATTTTGCTATTGCAATGGAGATATTGATGGATCTGCCGCATTCCCTCGCGAACGCAAAACTAACTTTAGGAAAAACAAAAAATCTCTTAATATTATGCGTTATTTGAAGCCTGTGTAGGTACGATTAGCGTCAGCGTAATCGTACGCATGGAAGCGCTGATTGCAGTGACGTCCTGAATCAGAAAGCCTCGTCCACGGTCTGATCGAAGAAAAACGCGGCAAAGCCGGCCAAATCGTCACCCGCTACCAATACGACGCCGACAACCGCCTGATTCGCGCCGACACTCCGCAAGGCATCACCCAATACCGCTACGACGCCCTGGGCCGGCGCATCGCCAAACACAGCCCGCGTAGGTACGATTAGCGTCAGCGTAATCGTACGCTGGGAAGCGTCGCCAAATCCCAAATCAGATAGTTTCTTCCTCGCCTGTGTGGCAACCTGACCGAAGAAAAACGCGGCAAGGCCAGCCACATCGTCACCCGCTACCAATAGGACGCCGACAACCGCCTAGTCCGCGCCGAAACGCCGCGAGGCCAAACCCGCTTTCAATACGACGGCCCGCGCCTGCTGGCGGAAACCGATAGCCAGCGTAGCCGTACCTATCTGTTCGAACCCGGTAGTTTCCGGCCCTTGGCGCTGCACGAGCAAGACAACGTCCAAGCCAGCGGCGCCACCTACCACTACCACCTGGATCATCTCGGCACGCCTAGGGAATTGACCGACAGCACCGGTAAAATAGTCTGGTCCGCCCGCTACCGCGCCTACGGCAACCTGGCCCTGGCCGACGTCGAAGCCATCGACAACCCCCTGCGCTTTCAAGGCCAGTATTACGACGCAGAAACCGGTTTGCACTACAACCTGAACCGGTATTACGATCCGAATGCCGGAAGGTTTATTCATCAGGATCCGATTGGGTTGGAGGGTGGCACTAACGTTTATCGGTATGCGCCTAATCCTTTGAATTGGGTTGATCCTTTAGGCCTAGTTAATTTAAACACCAACTCGGCAACGGGAAATTTTGGAGTTTATGAAATTCAGATTGATGATGTGCTTTACAAATATGGGAAAGCTGACTTGAGTAGGGTAACGCAAAGCTCCGGCCTCCCTACTAGGTTGCATCAGCAAGTTGTAAAATTGGGAAAACAAAACCCCGATTCTGAGGTGGTTGGTAGAGTTATTGATAAAGGTATGTCTACGACAAAAGAGGCAAAGGCCGTGGAGACTAAGAAATTACAAGAGTATTTTGATCAGACTGGTAATATACCGGAAGGTAATAAGAAAAGCTTTAAGCCGACAAAAACTAAGGATTGTTGAAGCAATGAATATATCTACATGTCAAGTTTATCCGGAAGTTGATGTCAGTTATAAAATTCCTAGTTTTCTTATGAAAGAGTTGCGTAAAGGATTAAACTCCTTGGGTAAGGAAATAACTTCTTTTAACGAAAAATTCAAAGGACAAGATTTTGAGCTTGGCATTGTTATTTCGGCAACGCGTGAAAAAGATAAGCCTTTAGTCATGGGGCCTACATTTTTTAATCGATATAGGCGTGTTGATTTTGTATTACATATTCCTTATAAAAAATTCGATAGCTCTTATGATGAGTTTTCTTATATTGTCGAAAACCTGCGAAGTGGATTGGTGAGTATTTTTGACAAATATAGTGAGGATAGCTCTGGTATAAATGAAGTCTTGCAGGGTATATTGGAAATGGCGCCGCATCCCTAAATCGGAATAGCCCGAATAGAAAGTGTTAGCGTCAGCCTAATCGCAGGCCTGGAAGTGTACTGATTCGCTGCAAAGTCCTGAATCAGAAAGTTTCGTCCTCGCTGGGCCGGCAACCTGATCGAAGAAAAGCGCGGCAAGGCCGGCCAAATCGTCACCCGCTACCAATACGACAGCGACAATCGCCTGATCTGCGCGGAAACCCCGCAAGGGACCGCCCGGTACCGCTACGACGCCCTGGGCCGGCGCATCGCCAAACACACCGCGCAAGGCGAAGCCCGTTTTCAATACGACGGCTCGCGCCTGCTGGCGGAAACCGATAGCCAGCGCAGCCGTACCTATCTATTCGAACCCGGCTGCTTCCGGCCCTTGGCGCTGCACGAACAAGACAACACCCAAGCCAGCGGCAGCACCTACCGCTACCACCAGGACCATCTCGGCACGCCTAGGGAACTGACCAACAACCAAGGCCACATCGTCTGGTCCGCCCGCTACCGCGCCTACGGCAACCTTCCTGGCAGCCGTCGAAGCCATCGACAACCCGCTACGTATCCAAGGCAAGTATTACGACCAAGAAACCGGTTTGCAGGACACGCTTACGCGGATGGGGTTTTGCCGGCGCGGCGGATATTCGAAACCGATCCGTCTGTATCGCTCCGAGAGCCGACTCGTAACGTGTTTTACGGTTAAAATACCTGTTCTGTTTTCAATGCAAGCTGATCCGACACACCTCATGGACAAAACCTATTCCCCGCACGCGATCGAACAACGCTGGTACCAACATTGGGAAGACAGCGGCTATTTTGCCGCCAAGCGCGAAGGCGCATCGTATTGCATCATGATTCCGCCGCCCAACGTCACCGGCAGCTTGCACATGGGGCATGCGTTTCAGGACACCATTATGGACGCCTTGACCCGTTACCACCGAATGAAGGGTTGCAACGCGTTGTGGCAGCCGGGTACCGACCATGCCGGTATCGCCACGCAAATGGTGGTGGAGCGCATCATTAACGCCGACGGCAAGACCCGCCACGATTACGGTCGCGACGCCTTCATCGAGAAAGTCTGGGAATGGAAGGAACAATCCGGCGGCACCATTACCCGCCAATTGCGGCGGATGGGTTCGTCGCTGGATTGGGAAAAAGAACGCTTCACGATGGACGACGGCATGTCGGCCGCGGTGCAGGAAGTGTTCATCAAATTGTACGAAGAGGGTTTGATCTATCGCGGTAAGCGTCTGGTGAACTGGGATCCGGTGTTGCACACCGCCGTCTCCGATCTGGAAGTATTGTCGGAAGAAGAAGCCGGCTCGATGTGGCATATGCGCTATCCGCTGTCCAACGGCACCGGTTATTTGATCGTAGCGACCACGCGCCCGGAAACCCTGCTCGGCGATGCGGCGGTGGCGGTGCATCCGGACGACGAGCGTTACAAACATTTGATCGGCGAGTTGGTGGAACTGCCGCTGACCGGCCGCTTGATCCCGATCATCGCCGACGATTATGTCGATCCCGAATTCGGTACCGGTTGCGTCAAGATTACCCCGGCCCACGACTTCAACGACTACGAAGTTTGGTCGCGGCACAAGCAGATGACCGTCATCGCCGATCAGCCGCACGGCGGCTTGATCAACATCTTCACCGTCGACGCGGCGATCAGAACCAACGATGATGGTTTTGCAATCCTTCCGGAAGCTTACGTCGGCCTGGACCGCTTCGAAGCCCGCAAACGCATCGTGGCCGATCTGGACGCCCAAGGTCTGCTGGAAAAAATCGCCGATCATAAGTTGATGGTGCCGCGCGGCGACCGCACCGGCGCGGTGATCGAACCGTTTTTGACCAATCAGTGGTACGTCAAAATCGCACCATTAGCCAAGCCGGCCATCGAAGCCGTCGAAACCGGCGCGATCAAATTCGTGCCGGACAATTGGAAAAACACTTATTTCGAGTGGATGCGCAATATCCAGGATTGGTGTATCTCCCGGCAAATCTGGTGGGGCCACCGCATTCCGGCCTGGTACGACGATAAGGGCAATACATACGTTGGCCATAACGAAGCGGAAATCCGCGCCAAGCACGGCCTGGCTGCCGATTATCCCCTGTTTCAGGATGAAGACGTGTTGGACACCTGGTTCTCGTCGGCGCTGTGGCCGTTCTCGACGCTGGGCTGGCCGGACAAAACGCCGGAACTGGCCGCCCATTATCCGACCAGCGTGTTGGTCACCGGTTTTGACATCATCTTCTTCTGGGTGGCGCGGATGATTATGATGGGTCTGAAGTTCATGGGCGACGTACCGTTCAAGGAAGTCTACATCCACGGTCTGGTGCGCGACGCCGAGGGCCAGAAGATGTCCAAATCCAAGGGCAACGTGCTGGACCCTATCGACATCATCGACGGCATCGAACTGGATGCCTTGGTCGAAAAACGCGTGTCGGGCATGATGCAACCGCATCTGGCCAAGAAAATCGAGCAAGCCACCCGCAAACAATTTCCGGACGGCATTCCGTCCTACGGCACCGATGCACTGCGCTTCACCTTTGCGTCGCTGGCATCCACCGGCCGCGACATTCGCTTTGATTTGCAGCGTACCGAAGGCTACCGCAATTTCTGCAACAAGCTGTGGAACGCGGCCCGTTACGTGTTGATGAACACCGAAGGCCAGGACAACGGCGTCGATTGCGCCGAATGCCGTTATAGCCAGGCAGACTTTTGGATTTTGTCGCGGTTGAACAAAACGATAGCCGCAACCACGGATGCCATCGACGGCTACCGCTTCGATCTGGCCGCGCAAGCGATCTACGAGTTCACCTGGAACGAATACTGCGACTGGTATCTGGAGCTGGCGAAAATCTCGTTGCAAAGCGACGATGCGCTATTGCAGCGTGGTACCCGGCAGACCCTGGTCAGGGTTCTGGAGACCGTGCTGCGCTTGGCGCACCCGATCATGCCGTTCATCACCGAGGAAATCTGGCAACGCGTAGCGCCGTTGGCCGGTGTCACCGCCGCGACTATCATGTTGCAATCCTATCCGGAAACGGATGCCGAAGCGGTTAACGCCGCCGCCGAAACTCAGGTGCAATGGGCGATGGCCTTCATTCTCGGCATCCGCCGTATCCGCGGTGAAATGAACATCGCACCGGGCAAGCCGCTGAACGTGTTGCTGCAAAACGGCTCGGCAACCGACCAAACCAATCTTAAAGAGCTGGAAAGCTATCTGTTAAAACTGGGCCGCCTGGAAAGCATCACTTGGTTGAACGCCGGCGACAATGCGCCGGAATCGGCGATTGCGCTGGTCGGCGATATGAAAATCCTGATCCCGATGGCCGGCTTGATCGACAAGGACGCCGAACTGGCAAGACTGGATAAAGAAATCCAGCGCATCGAAAAAGAACTGCCGCGCATCGAAGGTAAATTGGGCAACGCCGCCTTCGTCGACAAGGCGCCTGCCGACGTGATTGCCAAGGAACGGGAAAAACTGGCCGGTTTGCGATCATCGTTAACGAATCTGAAGGAACAGTACGCGAAGATCAACGCGCTGTAGCGGATGCCCGGCAACATGCCAACGCCGCCTAAAACCCTGGACGAATGGGCCGAAATGCTCCGAGTCCAGGAAATGCCGATCTTTTCCAATACCGCCAGCCATATCTACGCTTATCTGGACGATCGCAATAAGGGGGCGATGGAGTTGGCGGCCATCATCCTGCAAGATCCCAATTTGACCGCGAAATTGCTCAAGGTCGGCAATAGCCCTTATTACAACCCGTCCAAGCAGAAAATGAACACGATCTCGCGCGCCATCGTGGTGTTGGGCGCCGAGGTGATTCGCGAGCTGACCTTAGCTTGTTCGTTTTTCGAAGCGATACTGACGTCGTCCAACAAGGAGCGCGCCAACCGGGAAATCGCGTTGGCGCTGCACGCCGCCGTGCAGGCACGGGAGCTGGCGGTCATCGTCGGCGATACTTCGCCGGAAGAAGTGTTCATCGCGGCGCTGTTGCACAACATTGGTCACATTGCGTTTTGGTGTTCGAATAATCCGCAGGCACGCAAAATTCACGAATTGATCGAGCGTAGCGGTTTGCGGTCGAGTGAAGCGGAAAAGCAGGTGCTGGGCTTTTCATTACGCGATTTGGGCAAGCGCCTGGGCAAGTCCTGGCACTTAGGCGGACTGATAGAGGAGGCGATGAGCCGGCCGGAGGCGGCCGATTCGCGCATTCGTGCCGTAACGATGGGGCATAAGATCTGCGAAGCCTTGAAAGCCGGCGGCGATTCGGCATCGATGCGCGATTGTCTGAGTAAACTGGCCGGCATGACCGGTAAAACCACCGACGAACTTAGCGAACGCATCGAGAAAAGCACTCGGCAAGCGATACAGATTGCCCGCCAGTTCGGCGCCAACGATGCGTCGCGCTTTATCGGCGGCGGGTTGGCGGTCGCCCGGGCCGCCGACGAAGAAGCCGACGCCAAGCCTGACAAGAAACAACTGCAAATTCAAATTTTGCAAGACATCAGCAGCCACATCAGCGGCGCCATTGATTTGAACGTGTTGTTTCAGATGGTCTTGGAAGGCATACACCGCGGCGTCGAAATGGATAGAACGCTGTTTATGTTGCTGACGCCGGACAAGCACACGCTGAAGGAGAAGTTTTCGCTGGGATGGCAAAAGCCGGTCGGCGGCGAGAAAATCCAAGTGCACAACAGCGAAGCCCAGGCCAATTTGCTGTTCGGCGCGCTGAATCAATCCGAAGGCGTCTGGCAGTATCCGGATCAACAGCCCACCTTGTACACGGCGCAAATCGTCGAGCGTATCGGTCGCCATCCGTGCTTTGTTTTTCCGGTCCATGCCGAAAACAAAGCCATAGGCTTGATTTATTGCGACCGTTCGATTAATGGACTACCCTTATCCGGCGAAGATTTTACCGCCGCCAAGCACTTCGCCAAACAGGCTCATATCGGCCTTACGCTTTATCGGATGAAAGCCCATTAGCGAATGAACAGTCCAATACTCAGCAACTTGCGCGTCTTTCTGGTCGAGCCTTCCCACACTCAGCAGCACATTATTGTTCAGTATCTCAACCGTTGCGATATTCACGATATCGACATGATAGGCAGCGGTGCCGAGCTGTTCGAACGCCTGCGTCAGGAACGGCCGGATTTAATCATCAGCGCGATGTATTTACCGGATATGACCGGGGTCGAACTGGTTCACGAACTGCGGCAGGACTCGGCGTCCTACGAAATGGCTTTCTTGCTGATTTCCAGCGAAACCAACATCAAGTACTTGGAACCGATCCGGCAGGCCGGCGCGATTGCCATATTGCCCAAACCGTTCACGCTGCAAGCCTTGTCAACGGCTTTGCATTCGACGCTGGATTATGTCCATCCGGAAAAAGCGGCGTTGGAACATCTCGATATCGAGGACTTGCGAGTATTGCTGGTGGACGACAGCGAGTTCTCGTTGAAATATCTGACCAAGGTTTTCAACAACATCGGCATCGATCAAATCAGCACCGCGACCGACGGTCGTGAAGCGCTGGACTTGTTCAACCAGCAATATTTCGATTTGATCGTTACCGATCTGAACATGCCGGACATGGATGGCTTGCAGCTCGTCGATCATGTCCGCAAGCATCCGGAGCGCGGTAGCGTGCCGATTCTGATGGTCACCAGCGAGCAAAACCAGAATCGGCTCGCCGCCATTGAAAAATCGGAGGTTTCGGCAATACTGGACAAGCCGTTCGAGCCAATGTCGATAAAACGCCTACTGATCAATTTGCTGAATTAGATCGCGCATTTGGCGGCCGCGCCTTTGCGGAGGGCGTGGCATCAAATAATAACATTACAAATTTCGAGGCATTTTCAGCCTTCAGGCACGGTCAAATGAAACCAGCGATCACCCCGATCAATCAAGAACGCAAACTTGCCGAAGACGACTTTATCGTTTCCAAGACCGATACGGCGGGACGCATCACCTATGCCAACCGGATCTTCATGGAAATCGCCGGCTACCCCGAGCAAGAATTACTCGGGGTGCAGCACAACATCATCCGTCATCCCGAGATGCCGCGCGGCGTATTCCGGTTTATGTGGAATACCTTAAAAGCCGGCAACGAATTCTTTGGGTTCGCCAAAAACCTGTGCTCCGATGGTAGCTTTTATTGGGTTTTTGCCAATATCACGCCGGATTACGACAAGAATGGCAAATTGCAGGGCTACTATTCCGTGCGCCGTAATCCGCCGCGTTCGGCGCTCGAGGCGTTGATCCCAGTATACCAAGCGATGTTGGCGATCGAGAAAGCCAGTTCCGTAAAGGACGCTCCGGACAAATCGTTGGAATATCTACTGGATTTCGTTCAACAAACCGGTGCGAAGAATTATGACAGCCTGGTTCTGAGCCTCTACAAACCGCACGGAGTTTAAGTCATGAAGAAAAGGGCCAATTCCAACGCGAATATTCCGTTTCTGCGTACTCGCCTCAATTTTGCGGTAGCGATTATCCTGGTTTCGTCGATCGGACTTTTTCTCTACCACCTGCTTAGCGACGGATTCTCGATAGTCACGCTCGGTTTGACGCTGCCTTTACCGGCGGTGGCTTACTATCTTTGGAAAACCGGCAAGCAAAGTTTGACGGTGCTGGAACGGATAGAAGACGTGTTGCGACTGACCAATAACGGCGAACTTTATCATCGCGTCACTCAAGTCCACGGCATGGGTGAAATCGGTAAGGTGGCCTGGGAGTTGAATGAAGCGCTGGATTTGATGGAAGCCTATTTCAAGGAGGTCAATTCCTGCTTCAAACATTCGGCGGAAGGCAATCACGGCCGTTATGCGTTGGTGGATGGCTTTCCGGGCCTGTTGAAGCAGTCGGCGGTTAGCGTTAACGACGCTATCAAACACATGCGGGAAAACGAGCGCTTGATGATTCGGCGGCGCTTGTCCGCTGGACTGCACGCCTTGAATACCACTAACTTGCTGGGCAATCTGAAGGGTAATCAAAGCGATTTGCTCAATATCACCGAACAGCTGGAAAAGGTCGAGATCATTGCCGCCGACACCGGCCGCAATGCCGATGCCAGCTTGTCGACCGTCGAAACCATCAGCGGGTCGCTGACCGACATCAACGCCAACGTCCACTCGGTGTCGGAAGTGATCGGCGCCTTGATCGCCGATAGCAAGAAAATCACCGAATCGCTGTCAATGATTACCGGCATTGCGGATCAAACCAACTTGTTGGCGCTGAACGCCTCTATCGAAGCCGCGCGTGCCGGCGAGCACGGTCGAGGCTTCGCGGTGGTGGCCGACGAAGTGAAGAATTTGTCCGAGCATACCAAGAATGCCGCGCTGGAGGTGTCGAAAACTTTGAACGCCTTCAACAAGCGGGTGCAACAGATGCACGCTGAAGCCGAAAATTCGGCAGGCCTGTCCCAGCAAATTCTCGAGCAGGTCAGCGCGTTTCGTCACCAATTCTCGAATCTGTCCGAATCCGCCAAGGCTTCCGTCGGCTACATAGCTTATGCCAAGGATAAATCTTTCGGGCTACTGACCAAGCTCGATCATATCGTTTACAAACAAAACGGTTACATTTCGATCGAAGCCTCCGGCGAATGTCCGCAGCAGCAAGCCATCCTGGTCGACCATCACAATTGCCGTTTGGGCAAGTGGTATTACGAGGGCATGGGCCATCAAAGCTTCCGGACTACCCAAGCCTACGCGAAATTGTCGTTGCCGCACGGCGATGTCCATGACGCAACGCAAGCCGCTTTCAAAATTTCCAGGGATCGCTGGATGGAAGATCCCAGGCTACTCGACGAAATTATCAATCAAATGCGCCGAGCCGAGGACGCCAGCGCCATCGTGATGCAATGCATAGATGAAATGGTTCGCGAAAAACACGTCGACGATAAATATTAAAAAACCGTTGAGGCTTGCGAGAAAACTCGGCGGGCAAATACATTCGGTCGCGCGGACGGATACGCCTATTCGCCTGCTCCGCGCCAAATCCCCCCAACGGACCAACACAACCAAGCCCAACGCAGCCAGTTGAGCAAGGCTCTGGCCAGCCACAGCGCCCAGGCCAGCATCAGCAGATGGTAGGTGAAAATCGGTAGGCTGACCACGCCGGCCGTCGGCAATCGTGCTGGATTGCGGTCTTGATACCAGTTCAGTCGATAGGCGTCGGAGTGATTTCCGGCAATTTGCATGTCAGGGGTGCCCAGCAATCCCTGCCGCACCGCTAGGCCTAGCAGGGTCAGCGTCAGCAAGCCTAACAAGGCCAAGCCGATCTGGCTGGCGTTAAAGGCCAGTCGGGAATGGGCCGGCCGTCGGGCGCGCCAATCCAGTGCAAACAAGCAAGCGACCACGGTCAGCGCGGCGGCGATATGTAGCTGGCTTAAGCCCACCAGCAACAAAAACCAGGCGCCGCCGCCGAGCGGCACGCGGCCAATTTTCGCTAAGCCCCAGGCCGCGCAGGCCAGCACGACCAATAAGCCCCAAATCAGCGCGGCCGGTCCGAAACGCGGTCCAACCGTCCAGACTGGCCAGTGATCACGAGGTATAGTCATATGGATATCGCTGTTGACGCTAGGCGTGCCCAAGTCCATCGGCGGGGTTTCCAACCAAAAGCCGGGCTCGGCGGCGGCTTGCCAATGGACTTCGATCCGTTGTTCGCCCGGATGAATCGGCAGACTCAGCGTCGCGCCTTGTTGGCGTATCGGTTGACTGGCGCCGTCTATCGTCACGCCTTGCAATTCAGCGCCGGCCGGCAGCGTCAGCTTATGCTGGCCGCCCTTGGAGCTACGTAAGTGCAGACTTAAGCGGCTATCGACGCCGCGTTGGCCAGGCGTAACCTCCAGATCGCTATGATCGATCGTCAGCGTATCGCCCGCTAGGGCCGCCGGCCTGTCTATGCTCAATTCGACCGTTTCGCCCGGCCACGGCCGCCACTCCGGCAGCCAGACGCCGGCATCGCCGTGATGAACCACCGCGATGCCGGCGATTCGTAAATGCCAAACCGGGCTGACGTCGGCTCGCCAGACTTCGGTCCATTGAGTCGTGTCCGGCGCCTTCAGCGTCAAATGCGCGGATTTTTCCAACAGTGATTCCCAAACCAAACCCTCTTGGCCGGCGGCCATATTGATCAGTACCTTGCCGTCCTTGACGCGGACCTCCGAGCTGGTGACCGCTTCGCCCGGCAATAGCGGCAACTCCAGCAAAACCGGCTGACCACTGGCAACCAATGGCTCGATGCGGGTGGTGACGCGCCAATCCAAGCCCAGATGCAAGGTCCGTTCGACGCGGACGAAAGCCGGTAGCGGTTTGGCCGCTTTTTGGCCTGGTTCGCCGGACTCGCGCGGCTCACGGCTAAATTCCAACTGCGGTCCGGCCAAGCCGTCTTCATAGACGCCGCCGATCGTCCAGCCTAGGGCTTCCAGCGTGACATGGCGCGGCGCCAACGGTAGTGGTAGCGCGAACTTGTCCAGGTTGGCGTAGCGACCTTGCAATTTGAAAACATGCACGCCGGCCGGCACCAGTACGCTCAAGCCGCCATCGTCGCGGCGAATTGCTGCCCGGGCGGGGCTGCCGTCGACATCAATGCGTTCGGGAAACCAGATGCCCAACTTGGCGGGCAGCGGCACGGCCACTTCGCGCTCGGCGGCGATTCGCAGTTCGATGGTCAAGGTGTCCTGGCGGGCAAACACCTGCATCTCGGCAATCTGCGCGCATTGCGGGACGCAGGCTGGCGGCTCCAGCAGGCGAGTTTTCAGTTGTTCCAGCAAGGCCTGATCCGGCCAATCAGCGGCATGGACCGGTGGGTGAGGGGCGATCAGCAGGATCAAGATCAATGACGCGACCGAGCCTTTGCCCAGGCGCCAGGCGGGCAGTGTGAAGCCGGCCAGACGTAGGACCAATAAGGCCGCGATAGCCGTTTGCAGCACGCGTAGCAGCGCGGTGGCCCACGGCGGTAGATACCAGAACCGCAAGTGCTCGGTGCTATCGACCGGACCGTTCCAGTTTAAACGGACCCGTTGCCAATGCCAATTCGGCAAACCGGGGCCGGTTTGTAGATTGGCGTCCGGATCGATGCGGTCCAGGCCGGCGGCCGACGAGAGTGGCGCCGACATCGGCAAGGCTTTGCTCAAATACGCGCGCCTCGGCGCCTGCTCGGCAGCGGCGGTTTCGGCCAGTTCGGCGGGCGCCGCGGCCGTTATCGCGTCGGCGCCGGCCGGCACCTCGGAGTAGCCGAAATCATTGAAGGCCGCCGGCTCGGCCAGTTGGGGATAGACGGCCGCGCGCAATTGGTCAATCGCGAACGGCACCGCGACAATCACCAGAGCCGCCAAGCTGGCGCCGCGATACCAAGTCAGCCAGCGGGCCAAGCGTCCGCTCGGTACCACGCGAAGGAGTCCGGCGATGGCCAGACCGTTCAGCCACAACCAGCGGGGTGCATCGGCTTCGTGCCAGATCAAGATCAAGCCGAGCAAGGCCAAGCCGCCCCAAGCCGGCGACCAGAGCCTGCCGGCCGCGATCGCGGCCAGCGCGACCAGAAACAAGTCCAGCAAAGTCCAGCGCGCCAGCCAGGTGTCCGAGCTGTTGTCGACGCCGGTCACGGCCAATAGTCGCCAACCCGGCGGCAGGTTGAGTTCGGCGCGCAGCGATTGAAACCGTTGCTGCCAGCCGTCGGCGGCTATTTCAGAGATGCCGTTTTCGATGCGGCTATCCGCGCTGAGCTCGATCGCGCCGCGCCGGACTTCGATGCCGTCGGATTGATCGAGCCGGGTCAGCAGTTGGTTTTGGCCGTTCAATTGCACCTGCCCGAGCCGGGTTTCCGGCAGCGCGTTCAGCCGCCAATCTCGGCTCATCGTGCCGCTGATCTTGTCGTTAACGGTGTAGCCGCCGCCGTCGAAATCCAGCCACAAGGTCCGGACCAGGGACAGTTGATTGGGTTCCGGCTCCGGATCGCCTCGACGCAGCAGTTTGAAATGCAGACTTTGCCCCGGTGTTACTTGATAGGTCGGCAAGTGCCGCCAGTCTTCGGGTAAATTGGTCTGGCTGCCGTCGATCGCCGGCAGATTGTCGATTTCCACCAGGCGCAGGGCAGGCATGGCTTGAAAGGTCCACAGTTCGGCGCTCGGCCATGAGGCTTCGCCGGTCGGCAAGGCTATCTCTTCGACGGGGCCGGGATGGCGGGCGAGCAATTCGACGCGCCAGCGTCCAGGGCGCAGTTGTAGCCAAAGCCGGCCGTCGCCGTCCAGCCGGGCCGGCAACGGGCTAGTCAGCTCGACGGGAATTAGGCCGGGCAGCAAGGCCAGCGGCAGCGCGATTTCCCGGGCGGCGCCGGACACTTCCAGATCGAGGCGAGTGAGCACTTGCAAGGGGATATCGTCGATGATTTGGCGGAATACTTGCACGTCCAAGCGATCCTGACCGGTGCCGCCGGCATCGGCGCGCGGCCAAACCGCGCCTTGCTCGATGGTCGGATAAGGAATGGTTAGTCCTGCCACGCTGAGTTGCAGCGGACCCACAATCTCCGGTAGCGCTAACTGTTCGGGTAGCTGTTGCCAGCGAAACTCGCCGGCGATCCGATAGCGTCCGGCCGGCAGATAGACCGCCGGCTTGCCGTTGCGAATCAATACCGGCAAGGCTTGCCGGTCGGCGCTTACCGCTTGCGGCCAATGGCGTTCGTCGCCGGGCAGTTCCAGCCAGTCGCGGCGATACAGGGTCCAGTCGCCGGCGAACCGGCCGCCGCCGCTTTCCAGTTGCAATTGCAACGGTCCCGGCCAGACGCAATGCTTGGATTGAAAGTCGTCGTGGCCGAACGGACAGCCGTGTTCGGGCTGGTCGTGCAGCACCCACTCGGCCCAGGGTACCAATGGGGCTGGCAGCGCATCGGGCGGGATGGCGCCGGCCGTACGCCAGAACCAGAGTCCGAAACATAACACCACGTACATCAATCGCCACATTCTTGCCTCCCGAATCGATTCCCGCTCAAGCGCCGGTAACGGCGTCATTATGCGGCATGGATTGGTGCTTGTGAAAATCCGCGGTCGGTTTCAGAATGCCCAGCTTGTTTCCACTCTCCGCAAGGCAATTTCCGCGATGGCAAGTACGCTACTGGTAGTCGACGACCTTTCCGACTGGGGACCTTATTATCCCAGCGAACATGTCATCACTTTCGAAACCTATCTGGCAACCGCGCATGCCGATCCGGATCGGCGGATGCGGATCATCAATTTGTGCGGCGACTATGCCTATCTATCGGACGGGTACTACTGTTCGCTGCTCGCGGAAGCGCGCAATCACCATGTGATTCCGTCGGTAAAAGTCATCAACGATTTGGGCAAGAATGCCTTGTACCGTCTGCAACTGGAAGATTTTACCGAGCCTTTGCTGCGAGCATTCAAGAAGCAGAACAAGGATGGCGAGTTCGCGCTGTACAGCTATTTCGGCACCACACCCGATCCGGCGTTTCAGGAATTGGCGCGCTTGTTGTTCGAGCGTTTTCCCTGCCCGATTCTCAAGATTACGCTCCGCCCGCAACAGCAATGGGAAATCACCGATTTGACCGCGGTATCGCCGCGCCAGTTGAACGACGACATGCAAACCTTGTTCGCCGACGCGCTGGACAAATTCAGCAAGAAGGTCTGGCGTAAGAGTCGGGCTCGCAAGTCAGCGCGATTCGATTTGGCGGTGCTGATCAACCCTGCCGAAACCTTGCCGCCCAGCAATCGCGGCGCGCTAAAGAAATTCATTCACGTGGGCCGGCGGATGGGCATCGACGTGGAGTTGATTACCCAGAACCATTACGGCCGTATCCCAGAGTTCGACGGCCTGTTCATCCGTGAAACCACCGCGATAGACCATCATACTTACCGCTTCGCGAAAAAAGCCGAGGCCGAAGGTTTGGTGGTGATCGACGATCCTAATTCGATTTTGCGTTGCGCCAACAAGGTGTATTTGGCCGATTTATTCCGTACCCACCGCGTGCCGTCGCCGCGCACGTGGATTTTGCACAAGGGCAATGCGGCACATCTGGACCAATTGGAAGCCGCCGCCGGTTTCCCGGTGGTGATCAAGATTCCGGACGGTTCGTTCTCGCGGGGTATCGTCAAGGTGAATAATCGGGCGGAATTGGATCAAAAAGTCGCGGAACTATTTCAGCAATCGGCGTTGCTGTTGGCGCAGGAATTTTTGTATACCGATTTCGACTGGCGTATCGGCGTGTTTAACCACAAGGCTTTGTACGCTTGCCGTTATTTCATGGTGAAAAATCATTGGCAGATTTACCGGCACGGCGCTAACCGCACCGATAGCGGCAGTTTCGCGACGTTACCGACCTTCGAAGTACCGAGGGTGGTGCTGGAGGCCGCGCTGAAAGCCACCCAGCCGATAGGCAACGGATTGTACGGCGTGGATGTCAAGGAAGTGGCCGGCAAGGGCTATGTCATCGAGGTCAACGACAATCCCAGCATCGACAGCGGCGTCGAGGACCAGTATCTGGGCGACGAACTTTACCGCGCCATCATGGCGGAATTTCTGCGGCGGATGGAAAACCGCGGTAAGGGTTTGGCGTGAATGCCCTGCTCGGCTTATTGGCGAGGCAGGGCTACGTAGAGTTAACCGCAAGTTAAAAAAGGCGGGAATAAAATCGATTCAGACAGGCTTCAATACCGTCCGTTGTTAACGTTTCTTCGCCACAATTCTCGCCCAGCGTGCAACTCAGGTTGCGCCAGCGATGCTTTTTGCTATAGGACTCTCCAGTCTGGGTTTTGATCCAGTCTAGAAAGCTAATACCTTCTAACGCCGACGTATAAAACTCACTGTAGCTTAATATCGTATGGTCACAACCGGGGTCGATATAGCTGCGATAATTGTGTGGCAGGTTGGTTTGATTAGCTACAGTCATTTCCAGCATACGAGTGCTCCAGGTCGCCAGGTCTGGTAAAGGTTGCGGGATTGGTTGCATAAGATTCCAAAATATTGCTTGAACATAATCGTATGCGTTGGTGTATTGGCTGAATCGATCTTCGGGATATTGATTAGCGAGTATCCTCAGTGCTGAAGGTATAAAATTTAAACCTTCAGTTACCTTCGATAATCGCCTCAATGCGGGGTGCAAGGTTTGCTCTATCGACCAGGATGTATTTGTTCCAAACAGTGAGTCTTGGATGAATTCATCGGTCAGTACTCCGATACTGCCGTCACTGACCAGAGAAGTTTTCGCATTGCGGCCCAGAATTTTCTTAATCCAGGGATAGTTCAGCGTACTACCGTATCCGCCAGCACTGGAGCCGGATACCAAAATTTTATCAAGATGTCTGTATCGGCTATCCAGGTAGTTCATCACGTACAGGAAGTTATCGAAACCGCGGTGATGAACAGTAAACACATCGGGAACGGCGTTGTTCGGACTGAGCTGCGGGTTGCTGTAAACGGTTTCTTTCGCCCCGATGAACACGTCGCCCGTACAGTAAGGTAGAAAGACTATTGTCCAGTCCTTGTATGGGTTGCTAGGGTTGTCTATCGCAAGAAGGCCATCCCAAGTTGCCGGATTATTGGCGAGATTGGTGCTCGGTATAAAAGTTGCCTGACTCGGATCGTTGCCGAATGCGGTGGAACAGGTGCTGTAATTCCAGCAAGCGCCACCTCCGTTGAAATACACCACCAACTTTTCAGAGTTGCCTGGCTTCAAATAAAACTTGTACCCATCCTCAAACGCGCAGCTCGGATGAATTCGCCGCGCTTGGCCGGTTACATTAACCCGATAGTCTCCAGGAGCAACGACAACTTCTTGCCAAGTGTCCTTGGCTTGCACACAGGTGGTGGCCAATAATGCGGCGGCACCAAAATAGCGCCAAAACTTCGAATTCATAGTTTTTCCTCGTAGTCATTGAACAAATTAAGAAACACCCCGATTCGCATCGAGTGGTTATAGGTTCGGTTCGACAAGTCATTCCGCCGGCTTGACCGCTAGCGCGGGCGGCGGCTCGGCGGATGCATCGGCAGCCAGTGTATTCCCCTTGATTTTCAAAGTCACCATGTTGTTTTGATGCGCGACCACCGGCGCGACGGCGCGCCATTGAGCGTTATCCAGCTTTCGAAAAGCCGCGAAAAACCCTAGTGAGCGAGTGTCGCCGGCGGGTTCGATATGTATCGCTTTGTTCTCGCCGGGTTTGATCAGCAATTCCTGCTTACGGACCAAATCGGCGGCCAGCGTGGCCTGATCTTTATCGAACAGTGCAAAAAAGTCCGCGCCATTGAACGAGCTTTGTTCACGCAGCTCGTAAACCCGCAGCAAAACCGGGGCGGCCTTGCTGTCGGCGTCGGGGTTGATCATCGGCGCGCTTTCGATCTTCAGATCGACCTGAGTCGGCGGTAAGGGCGCCGGTTGCTCCGGGGTTTCGGCACATCCGAGAACCAGGAGTAAGGGCAAGTTGAACAACAGTCTGGTTAACCACATATTGAAAGTCTCATCGGTGTTGGTAGACGCCGAACGCCGCTTAGGATACGGCGTCAGGGTTTGCGGACAGTATAGTCCTATCCGGTGTTTCGGTGGATGGTAGGCGTCGGAGCCGGTTAGGCGAATCGCGCGCGGAAAATTTCTCTGCAACGGTCTGCAATCGCGGCACACTGGCGGAAACTTTTGCGGTGCTTTTGTCATCGCTGGCGCAAAGGACAAGGTTGCTGGCGAGGTTCGGACTGAGGGAAGAATGGAGGTTTCAAACGAGTGTCGTCTCAGTACTCGGTAGACCAATTTGCCGATATCAATGCCTGAACGCCTAGCAATGCGCAGGTTTTGTCGCGGGAACCTCTCCCTCCCTGGTGTCGCCGTTCGCGACGTATGTTAGTGGGTCGCGACGCCACCAAATCTCTAAGGACATCGAATGAAAACGATGAACACTCACTTGTTACTGGTCGCGCACGGCAGTCGCCGAGAACAAGCTAACGACGAGATTCGTCGATTGGCGGACATCTTGGCCATCGGCAGCCGTTATGCCGGTGTCGCGTGCGCATTCCTGGAAATTGCCGAACCGAGCATCTCGGACGGTTTACGTAGGCAAATTGCGGCCGGCGCGCGGCGTATTGTCGTCTTACCTTACTTTTTGGCGGCCGGTCGTCATGTTGGCATCGATATTCCGGCGCAAGTAGAGGGCATGCGCTGTCAGGCGCCGGAGGTCGAAATTCTGATTGCCGAGCATTTAGGCAGCGCGGCCGCGATGCGGCCAGTGTTACTCGATTTGGCGTTCGATTGTCTGGGCGAGCTTTCGTGAAAATATAGCGGATGAGAACAGCGACTTCGGTCGTTCCGGCGCGCCAGCGATGCTCTCTTTTTCACTGAATGTGCTTTGGGCATAAAAAAGCCCGCATATCGCGGGCTTCGTCCGGTTTATTATTGTGTTTTGGACGTCTGTCGAATCGATTTCGACAGCTTAACTTGCTGCGCTTATTGTTGTTGTTTTACCAGCGAACTGGCCGCTCTCCTCCCCCGTTGAAAGATGACGATTCTTGCCAATCGCATCGACCTAATTCAAGGTAGGTGCATTCTAAGAGATTAAAACCGGGTTGTCCAGAAAAACTGCGACAAATTGCCGCAGTTTTTTCCCGATTCCTCGCGGTCAATAGGCGGCGTCGTGATAAACGTTTTGCACGTCATCCAGTTCGTTCAACAGATCTAAAAATTTTTCGAATAACACTGCGTCGTCGCCCGCGATCGGCGTTGAACCCTTCGGTAAAAACTGAATTTCATCGACTTCGAAATCGATTTCACCTAGCAAGTCGGTCAGCGCCTGCTTGGCTTTGAAATAGTCGGCTTGCGGCGTGAATACCGTTAACTTGCCTTCGTCGTTTTCAATATCGCTGACATCGACGTCGGCGCTCAGCAGGGCTTCGAGAACGCTGTCTTCGTCATCGTGGCGAAACGCCAGAATCGCGGCGTGATCGAACATGTGGCTGACGGTGCCCTGCGTGCCTATCTTACATTTGGTTTTGGTAAAACACAGGCGTACGTCGCCGAACGTGCGATTCGGATTATCGGTCAAGCAATCGACGATTACCATGCAACCGCCCGGGCCAAAACCTTCGTAGCGAGCCGGCGCGAAATCCTCGCCGCCGCCGCCCTTGGCTTTGTCTAGGGCTTTGTCGATGACGTGGCCGGGAACCTGATCCTTTTTAGCCCGGTCGATAAGTCCGCGTAAGGTCAAATTGCCGGACGGGTCGACGCCGCCGGACTTGGCGCAGACATAAATTTCGCGGCCGTATTTGCTGTATACCTTGGTCTTCGCATCGGCCGTTTTGGCCATCGACACCTTTCTGTTCTGGTAGGCTCTACCCATCGGACTGCTGCTCCATAGACAACGCGGTTAAAGGCGCGGATTTTAACGCCAAGTATTTTTTCGCGGGAAACTTTTCGCTGTCGGCGGGTCAGCGCGACGCAGTCGAGCCGATTGGCGAGGATGGCCTTGATGAATCTTCTTTGTATCCGACTCCGGCAAAAATGCCGCAATCCGGTCCGGCGTAGCCGAAAATCGGAAAACTTCCGCGAGATGTTGAAATTTAATTTACTTTAACAATGAATTTTAACGGCTTGTTTTAAATTGTATTGTTGTTGTACTTCATTGATTGTGTTGCCAAAACCTCTGAAAGGGGCTATTGAGTTTTATCGGGAAAGTGGCAAACTCGCCAAACGGGAGGCTTTAATTGGGAGGTACTATGAAAATACTAGCTATCTTGATCTTGGCGGGGCTCGGCTACGGCGCGGTCAGATTTATTCTTACAGTGGTGAAAGAACTGGCGTTGTTTGCCGTCGAAGCTTGGCGCGATATCGAGGTTGAGCAATAACGCTAACCAAAAATCAATTCATACAAAAGGGCTACGGGCCTATTATTGCAGATCAGCAAACAGCCGGGTGAAACCGGCTTTTTTGTGCCCTAGAGTCCGAGAAAGCCGAGCTTGGCTGCTAAAGGAAGACGTAGCGCAAAACAGCGGTCGTAGCGTTGTTGGTGGTCAATTGCCGGTGAGATGTGGGTAGGCCCTGACAAAATTGAAACCGCTAGTCGTCCGAGATGTATTGGTACGCGGCCTACTCGCCGAACGATATACTTTGCATTTTCCGTCGGCATGCGAGGTCGTCGCCATCAGTCTGTCCGAGTAGTTAGCCGGTTATAATGCGCGGCCAGTATTCGCCCTTTCCGTTGCCATGTCCGAAGATTATTACTTTTCTCCCGATCAAGCCGTCGAGTCCCTGAAAGTCCCGCCGCATTCGATCCAGGCCGAGCAATCCGTGCTGGGTGGCCTGCTGCTGGATAATCGCACCTGGGATTCGGTGGCCGATAAAATCGTCGAGGGCGATTTCTATCGGCGCGATCACCGTTTGATCTTTCGCGCGATTGCTCAATTGGCCGAGAAACAGGATCCGTTCGATGTCGTGACGATTTCGGAAGTCTTGGAAGCCACCGGCGAACTGCAGGACGGCGGCGGCCTCGCGTATCTGGCTTCACTGGCGCGCGACACGCCCAGCGCCGCCAATATCGTCGCCTATGCCAACATCGTCCGCGACCGCTCGGTCTTGCGGCAGCTGATTCATGTCGGTACCGAAATTTCCGACTCGGCCTTCACCACCGAAGGCCGGGAAACCGCCGATTTGTTGGAAAACGCCGAGCGCAAGGTATTCGAAATCGCCGAGCAACGCCAACGCGGTCAAGGCGGTTTTGCGTCGATCAAATCCTTGCTGGCCAAGGCGGTGGACAAGATCGAAATGCTGTACGAGCAGGACGGCGACATCACCGGCGCCAGTACCGGCTTCACCGATCTCGACGAAAAAACCTCCGGTTTGCAACCGTCCGATTTGATTATCGTCGCCGGCAGGCCGTCGATGGGCAAATGTTTCGGCAAAGGCACGCGAATTTTAATGTATTCCGGCGAATTGAAAGCCGTCGAAGACATTCAAGTCGGTGATTTGCTAATGGGCGACGACTCCACTGCCAGGGGGGTATTATCGTTGGCGCGCGGCCGGGAAGAGATGTATTGGGTGCGCCAGAACAAAGGCCTGGATTACCGAGTCAACGCCTCGCACATTTTGTCGTTAAAACGCAGCCGCAATGAAGGCAAGCATCGAAATGGCGATGTACTGAATCTGCCGTTGCTCGATTACCTGTCTGCATCGGCGAAATTCCGCTCCAATTACAAAGGCTACAAAGTTGCGATAGATTTTGCCGAACACGAGTTGCCGCTCGACCCTTATTTTCTCGGCTTGTGGCTGGGCGACGGTGTCAGCGCGGCGGTCGATATTGCCACCACCGACGCCGAAGTCGTCGAATATTTAAGATGTTACGCCGTGCAGTTGAACCTGCATTTGACCGAAAAACAGGCCCAAGACCAACACGGCAAGGATAAATGTCCGCTGTACAGCATTAGTTCGCAACAACGCGGTAACCATCAAAACACCTTCTCCTTGCAAAAGGTGATGCGCGAACTGGACTTGCTGGGCAATAAACACATTCCACGAGCATTTCTGGCAAATTCCCGCGCCAATCGCTTAAAACTGCTGGCAGGCTTGATCGATAGCGATGGCCATTATGCTGCGAAGTACAAAATGTACGAAATCACCCAGAAAAACTCCGCCCTGGCCGGGCAAATCAAGTTCTTATGCGACAGCCTGGGCTTTAGAACTTCGTTGATAGCCAAGCAGGCCAGCATCAAGGAGACGGGCTTTTCGACAACCGTGTATCGAGTGCGTTTTAGCGGCAACGTCGACGAAATCCCGGTAAAAATCGCTCACAAGAAAGCGGCTCCCTGGACCTCGAACCGAACCTGGCAACAAACCGGCATCCAGGTCGAATATGACAAAGTCGATGATTACTTCGGCTTCGTCTGCGACGGCAACCGGCTGTTTTTGTTGGAAGACATGACTGTCGTTCACAACACCACCATCGCAATGAACATGGCCGAAAACGTGGCTTTGAAAAGCGGGATGCCGGTCGCCGTATTCAGTATGGAGATGCCGGGCGAAGCGCTGGCGATGCGGATGATGTCGTCGCTGGGCCGGATCGACCAGCACAAGGTACGGACCGGCAAACTGGACGACGACGACTGGCCGCGCTTGACCTCTGCGATCAATCTGTTGGCCGAGACCAAAATGTTTATCGACGACACCCCGGCGCTGACGCCAACCGAGGTGCGTTCCCGTGCCCGCCGGCTGACTCGCGAGCATGGTCAACTGGGTTTGATCGTGCTCGATTACTTGCAGTTAATGCAATCGCCGTCCAGCGGCGATAACCGCGTCCAGCAGATTTCGGACATCTCGCGCGGCCTGAAGGCGCTGGCCAAGGAGTTGAATGTGCCGGTGATCGCGCTATCGCAGCTCAACCGGAATCTGGAGCAACGCCCGAACAAGCGGCCGGTGATGTCGGACTTGCGCGAATCCGGCGCGATCGAGCAGGACGCCGACTTGATCATTTTCGTGTATCGCGACGAGGTGTATCACGAGGACAGTCCGGACAAAGGTATAGCCGAAGTTATCATCGGCAAGCAGCGGAACGGTCCGCTCGGCACGGTGCGACTGACCTTCCTCGGCCAATACACCCGCTTCGAAAACTTCGCGGGCGTTTATACCGGTAGCGAGGATTACGAATGACGCCGGCCGCTTACGTGCATCTGGATCTGGACGCCGCCCGCCACAATCTGGCCCAGGTTAAACGCTATGCGCCGAACAACCGGATCATGGCGGTCATCAAGGCCAACGGCTACGGCCACGGTATGGATAGAGTGGCGGCGGCGTTGGCCGAGGCCGACGGTTTCGCGGTGGCGCGGGTCGACGAAGGCGTGCGCTTGCGCGAGGCCGGCTTCACGCAAGCGATTACGGTCTTGCAGGGCTTCGTATGCCTGGACGAGCTGCGTTTGATGGTACGCCACAAACTAGCGGCGGTGATTCATACGCCACAGCAAATCGGCATTTTGCGGCAACTGGCGCCGGAATCCGAAAAATTACCGGTTTGGTTGAAAATGGATACCGGTATGAACCGCCTGGGTTTCAAGGGCGGCGACTTTTTGGCCGCTTATCAGGCGCTGGCCGATTGTGTCGCCGTCGCGCAACCGATCAATCTGATTACCCATTTCGCCAACGCCGACGACTTGCTCGACGACAAAACCCGCCGCCAGATCGACGTATTCAACCATGCGGTCAAAGACTTCCCCGGTCAGCGTAGTATCGCTAATTCGGCCGGCATCATTGGCTGGCCCAACGTGTCTTCCAACTCGGCACAGGTTAGGGGGGGGGATTGGGTCAGGCCGGGATTGATGCTTTACGGCTGCTCGCCGTTTGCCGGTAAAACCGGCGCGGATTTCGGTCTACGGCCGGTGATGAGTCTGCATTCGCGGTTGATCGCGGTCAAGTATGTCGCCGCCGGCGAGTCCGTCGGTTACAGCGGTACCTGGACTTGCCGGCAACCAACCCGGCTGGGCGTGGCGTCGATAGGCTATGGCGATGGCTATCACCGTCACACCCAAAGCGGCGCGCCGGTATTGGTCAATGGTCGGCGTGTGCCGTTGATAGGCCGGGTGTCGATGGACATGATCACCGTCGATCTTAATAGCCAGCCGGACGCCCAGCCCGGCGATCCGGTCACGTTGTGGGGCGAGGCCTTGCCGGTCGAGGAAATCGCCCGTCACGCCGACACGATACCTTATACCTTACTCTGCGGGATTACCCAGCGGGTGCAAGTGATAGAACGAAGCCCGGCGGAAACTTTTGTCTCCGCGACGACCATGGCCGGTTGAGTTGGCCGTTGCATCGTGGACAGCCAGGCTTAACGCTGCTTATGCCCTTTGAAAAACGCCAGCGCGCTGGTCGGACCCGGTGCGCGAGGTAGCTCGCGATGTGCCGACACGAGGCGGTGCGGCTTGGCGAGGCTGTGGGTAGTGATCGCCGCCTGTATTCTCAACGGCAGATGATCTGAGTTTCAGGTAGCCGAGATTCTCTCGATTCAAGTTTCAAGCGATCAAAGCATGTCTTACAAACAGGGGAGTGCCGGCGGCGAGAACTGTCCGAACCGGTTCAGTTCGATTGCGAACGACCGGTTCTAGACTAACGGGCTCTTGACCAGCCTGATTCACGCTGCCGTCGCTAAGCGGCAATCCCGTTATGCCGTAGCAAGGCGTCAATCCGCGGTTCGCGGCCGCGGAAGTTTTTAAATAAAGTCATCGCGTCGCTGCTGCCGCCTTGTTCCAGGATATTGCGCAGGAAGGATTCGCCGGTCGCGCGGTCGAAAATACCCTTTTCCTCGAACAGCGAGAAGGCGTCGGCCGACAGGACTTCGGCCCATTTATAGCTGTAATAACCGGCGGCGTAACCGCCCGCGAAGATATGCGAGAAGCTGTGGGCGAAGCGGTTGAATTCGGGGGGCTTGACCACCGCGACTTGCTCGCGCACTTGCTGCAAGGTCTGATATATCCGTCCGCCCTTGGCCGGGTCGTAGTGCTGGTGAATTTTGAAGTCGAACAGGCTGAATTCCAGTTGCCGCACCATCATCATGCCGGCCTGAAAGTTTTTCGCGGCCAGCATCTTATCGTACAGCGCATCCGGCAATGCCTCTCCGGTTTGGTGACGGCCGGAAATCAGGCCCAGGGCTTCCCTGTCCCAGCACCAGTTTTCCATGAACTGGCTGGGCAGTTCCACTGCGTCCCATTCCACGCCGTTGATGCCGGACACGCCGAGGTGGTCGATCTGAGTCAGCATGTGATGCAGACCGTGGCCGAATTCGTGGAACAGGGTTTCCACTTCGTCGTGAGTTAGCAGGGCGGGGTCGTTGCCGGACGGCGGTACGAGTTCCATACTCGTTACCGCACCCCCACCATCCCTGGCGATCGGCGGCGTGAAGTTGCAGGTCAGGTAGGCGACTGGCGTTTGCAGGCCGGTCGAGGTTTTCTTGCGGCAGACGCAATCGTCCATCCAGGCGCCGCCGCGCTTCTTGGCGCGGGCGTACAAGTCCAGGAAGAAGCGGCCGCGTAGTGCGCCGTCCTTGTCGACAATTTGATAAAAGCGCACATCCGGGTGCCAGGCGTCGAACTCCCGGATTTCGCTGATTTGCAGACCATACAGGCGTTCGACGATCGCGAACAAGCCGGGTACGACTTTATTGTCCGGAAAGTAGGTCTTCACTTCTTCTTGCGACAACTGATAGTAGTGCTGGCGCATTTTTTCCGAGTAGTAGCCGATGTCCCAGGCTTGCAGGTCGTGCAGGCCGTGTTCCTGGGCGGCGTATTCCTTCAGCTCGGTCAGGTCGCGGCGCGCCTGACGCCAGGATTTGTCGGCCAGGTCTTCCAGAAATTTGACCACATCGTCGGTGGACTTGGCCATTTTGGTGGCCAGTGAATATTCCGCGTAATTGCTGAATCCCAGCAATTGGGCCTTTTCGTGGCGCAGAGCCAAAATCTGCTCCATGATGTCGGTGTTGTCCCATTGGCCGGCGTGTGGACCTTGGTCGGATGCGCGGGTGCAGAAGGCTTCGTAATGCTCGCGCCGCAGTTCCCGATTGTCGGCGTAGGTCATGATCGCCAGATAGGACGGAAATTGTAGATTGATCAACCAGCCGTCCTTGCCTTCGGCTTCGGCAGCCTGTTTCGCTTGGGCAATGGCCGACTCGGGCAGGCCGGCCAAATCGTCGAGATGGGTAATTTGCTTGTGCCAGGCGTTGGTGGCGTCGAGCAGGTTTTCCTCGAACTGGCTGGCCAACTTGGACAGTTGCTGACTGATCTCCTTGTAGCGCGCTTGTTGCTCGGCTGGAAGGTCGACACCGGACAAATGAAAATCGCGTAGTGCGTTATCGATAATCTTTTGTTGGGCGGGTTCGAGATTGGCGAATTCATCGCTGTCGCGAATGGCTTTGTAGGCTTGTTGCAGCGCCTTGTTTTGGCCGGTTTCGGTGGCGTAGGCGCTGAGTTTGCCAAGGCAGGCGTTGTAGGCGTCGCGCATGGCGTCGCTGTTCACGACCGAATTCATGTGGCTGACCGGCGACCAGGCCTTGTTCAGGCGATCTTCGGCTTCCTCGATGGGCTCGATCAGGTTATGCCAGGTGTAGGGGCCGCCGCCTGCTAGCTGGGTATCAATGGCGGCGCGAGCATTGGTCAGTAATTGATCGATTGCCGGTTCGACATGTTCGGGCAGAATTTTGGAAAATTGCGGGAGTTCGGTACGTTCTAATAAAGGATTGGTCATTACGGTAGCCGGAAAGTAATCGGAAAAAATCAGGATAACAGTTGCATCGCCGCCTGCACGCGGGCCTGAGCCTTTTGTAACACGGAAAGCGAAAAATCGGGGTTGAGCTTGCCCTCGCTGAGTTTGGCGTAGGCCGGTATCGAGCAAATATAGGGTAGGTCGCGGGATTTGCCGCTACCGAAATAGCTGTGTAATTTGGCTAGCATGACAATGTCGCTCAGCGTCAGTTCCGAGCCGCTGTCATACAGCCAATTTTCGGCGAGCGGCGGAATGCCGGTTAGGGTTTCCGAGAAGCCCAAGGTATGCAGTACCAGAGTGCCGACCGGAGCGCGCAGATAGGTTAGCGAGGCTTGTAACTCCTCCAGGCTGGGGCTGGCGTCCGGGAAGTGTTCGGCAAAATGCAGTAGCGGTATCGCGCCAATGTCGGCGACCAAACCGGCCAGCAAGGCGTCTTCCGGGTTGATGCGGCTGCACGCCTGGGCCAGCACGAAGCTGAGGCTGGAGACGTACAAACTGCTCCGCCACAGCGCTTGCATGGCTTTCATCAGCGCTGGGTCCTTGCAATGGAACAGTTGCTTCAAGCTGATGCCCAGAACCAAGTTGCGAGTCGCGTTGAGGCCGATGCGCGATACCGCGTCGTGGCAATTGTGGATCGTGTTGCCGGTGGAATACAGAGCGCTGTTGGCAACCTGAATCAGTTTGGCGACGATGGGCGGATCGAGTTGGATAATTTCGACGGCGTCGGCTATCCCTATCTCCTTGCGCATCGCTTCCTTGAGTTTAAGCGCGACGTCGGGTAACGAGGGCAACCTTAACTGATTTTCCCGGTAGGCTTGGGCAAAGCTGACAAAGAACTGGTGGCCGTTCAACGACTCGGGGAGTTCGATATCCACCAGTTCAACACAGCTGGTCGATTCTCGGCAGTGGTCGGACCATAGCCGGTTCAGCTCTATCGAGACTTCCAGGATCAAGACGTCGTCGAGCGCGGTGGCGGTGGCGCCGCAACGCGTGGCGCTGTTTAACGGCAGATGGGCTCGCGGGGTGTCGGCAACGATTTCGTAGCTGCTGTCGCTGTCGGGTTGCATGCTGAGCCGCCCTCGCACTAAATAAAACACGCTGTCGGTGCGCTGGTCGAAGGTGAAAATCACCGAATGTTTGGCGTAGCGGAGGGTTTGGCGCGGCAGCGCGGCCAAATGGGCATCGTCGAGATTGCGTAGCGGAACGAATTGCTTGAGTTCCACCGGAGGCAGGGATTGTTTGAGCCGCGACATCGGCGGTGTCACGCCCGGTATTTCCACCGGTATGTTTGCGTTTTTCGCGGCGATGTTGGTTGGCGCCGAAGACGTTGGCGGCGGCGTTTTTTTGAAGAGGCGCGTGAACCAGTTCATGTCAGGCCCGGAAAAATGCCAAGGCCTCGGCGATTTGCTGTTTGGCGTCCTGCAGTACTTGCAGGGACATGTCGGGCGTTAAAGCGCAGTCGTCCAGTTTATGAAACGCCGGCAAGGTGTTCAGAGGCGGCAATTTGTGCATCCGGATGCCCCCCAACTGACTGTGAAATTTGGCCAACAATACAATGTCGTGCAATTGCAGGCCCTCGCCGGCGTCGTAATACCAGTTTCCGGTTTGCGCCGGAATTTGGATCAGCGTGTCCGGAAAATGCCATTTTTTCAGGATGAAAGTGCCGAACAGCCCCTGTAGGTAGTCGATGCAAGCGTCGAGTTCGGCCTCGGTGTACTCTGAAGCGGGCAGGCTACCAGCCAATGTAATGATAGGCAAGACGCCGATATTGTGAGTCAGGCCGGCAAGCAAGGCTTCGTCGGCGTTGATCTTTTTACCGAGACCGGCCAAGGTACAACTCAAACTGGCGATTTGTATGCTCTGCTTCCAGGCTTGCTGGGATTTTTGCTGAAGCACTTTATTGGTGCTGCGGAACAATTGGTGTAGGCTGACGCTGGTGACCAGATTTTGAGTAATTTTGAAGCCCAGATGATTGACCGCATCGTGGCTATTGCTGACCGGCTTTAAGCCTCGGTAGATCGGACTGTTGGCGACCTGTACCAGTTTGGACGAAATCGCCGGATCCAGATTAACGATTTTCACCGCATCGGCGACGCTGATGTCTTTTTGCAATGCACTACGCAGCCTTAAGGCGACGTCGGGCAGGCTGGGGACTTGCAGCGCGTCGGCGTCGTAGGCCGCGCAAAGTTTCGCGAATAGCGGGCTATTACGCAGTTCGGCGGGCGGATTGGCGCGGTTTGCCAGCGGATTGTGTGGCTGAGCACTGCTTTGTCGCAGTAACGATAGTGGTAGGTAAATCAGCTGGGATGGGGTTTGGGCAATGGCGCTGACGCTATGTTCGCCGTGAGCCGCCAACGGATAGCAGGCCTTGAAGGTATTCTCTTCAACCGTGTATCCGCCGTTGGCCGACTCCAGAAACACTTTGCCGCTGTAGAGATAAATCAAGGTGTCGGAGGCTTCGCCGCGATTGAAGACGATGTCCCCGGCATTGAACTGGCATAACGCAATCGGCAGTTTTATCAGTTCTTTGCTGTCCTGCTCGCCGATCGGGATCAGTTTGCGTAAAAACTCGATGGGCAGACGGTGGGCCGGACGTTCGCCGTTGCTTGCCGCGGCGACGGGTTTGGTCGCCGCCCGTTTAAATAACTTGCCGAACATATCAAGTGATGAAGGTGTTCAAAGCTTCCTGAATCTTGGCTTTGGCGTCGTGCAGGATCGCCAGCGTGTTTTCCGGCGACAGCGAAAAGGTTTTCAGTTTGGCCGCCGCCGGGATCGCGCTGATTGCCGGCAGATCGGCGTTGGCCTTTTTGCCGATCAAGGCATGTAGTCGAGAGAGCACGACAATGTCGGTCAGTGTTAACGTGTCACCGCTAGCGTGAAACCAATCGCTGGAATGTTTGGCCGCCTGAATGAACTCATCGGCAAAATCCCATTCCTTGAGCACGACCGCGCCGACCGGCGCTCTGACGACGGGGATCGCTTGTTCGATTTCGGTCTCATTGTGGTACTCGAGCGGCAAGTCCGCCACGAAGCTGAGAAATGGAATCACGCCGATGTCGCAGGTTAACCCGGCCAACAGCGCATCTTCCGGATTTTGTTGCTGGCTGTGGCTGGCCAGCACGTGACAAAGGCTGGACAAATACAGGCTTTGTTTCCACAAATCTTCGAGGTAAGTCTTCAGCAGCGGCGATTTGGATTTGAAAATCTGCTTGATACTCAGCGCCGTGACCAAACTGCGCGTGGCGTTCAGGCCGATGCGGATCACCGCATCCTTACAGTTTTTGGCGGGGACAGTGGTCAAGTACAACGGGCAGTTGGCCACTTCGATCAGTTTGGCCGAGATAGCCGGGTCGAGTTGAATGATCTTGACCGCGTCATCGATATTGACGTCTTTTTGGATGGCTTGGCGCAACTTGATCGCCACTTCCGGCAGCGACGGAATTTCCAGTTCGTGGTGGTGGTGCTGGAAATGGTCGGCGAACAGCGATAACAGGCGGTTACCTTGCAAGTCTTCCGGTACGTCCAGTTTGCCGTGGTCGAAGCGGCCGGAGGTGAGCATGATTTTTAACGACACCCGCAGAATACTAATGTCGGTTTTGGCGGTGGCCGTCGCGGTTTGTTTGGCGCCGCTACAGATCGGAAACTTGGCTTGCGCGCTGCCGGCGCTGATTTCGTAACCTTTACCGTGCTGATCGGCCAAAATCACGGTTCCGTCAAGCAAGAAAATCGCGCAGGTCGAAGGCTCGTTGACCGAAAACAGGGTTCGACCGGCTGAGTAGGTTTCGACGTGGTTCTCGGCCGCGAAGGTTTGCAGGATTTCTTCGCTCAGGTTTCTGATTGGGAAGAGTTGCCGCAAGGTTTCGGTCGTGATGGGCTGTGTTCCCAGCGGGGCTGGGGATTTGCCGGAGACTTTGCCGAATAATGATTTGATGGCCTTCATGTTGGTCCGTTAAGCAATGATGGATCGTGGAAGAGTGATTGTCGTTGGGGTGGACGGAGGTCAATCGTTTCGAAGCGGAGGCAGCGTTCGCTCGCGGTTCAGCAAATCGATGACCGGACGGGTGTCCGGTCTGACGCCCCGCCAAAGATAGAAGGCCTCGGCGGCCTGCTCCACCAGCATGCCCAAGCCGTCGAGGCAGAGCGAGGCGCCGTGCCGAAGGCCCCAGTTTACGAATGCGGTAGGCTGGTTGGCATAAGCCAAATCGTAGCAGCAGCCGCCGTCGGCGAGAATATCGTCGGCCAGCGGCGGCAGGTCGCCGCCCAAACTGGCGGAGGTTGCATTCAAAATGACGTCGAAGCGGCTGTTCAAATCAGCGTAGCCGCAGGCGTGCAACTCTCCAAGATCGGCAAACTCATCGGCAATGGCCTCGGCTTTTTCGAGTGTCCGATTGGCGATGACGAGCTGCGCCGGTGCCTGTTCCAGCAGCGGCGCGACGATACCGCGTGTCGCGCCGCCGGCCCCGAGCACTAAGATACGGCTGGCGCGCAACGGAATACGATGGTTGATGGTCAGGTCGTTGAGCAGGCCGACGCCGTCGGTATTATCGCCGAGGATGCGGCCGTCGGCCTGGCGCGCCAGGGTATTGACGGCTTTGGCGAGCAGGGCGCGGTCGCCGAGGCGGTCCGCGAATTGCCAGGCGAGTTCCTTGAGCGGCACCGTGCAATTGAGACCCTTGCCGCCGTCGGCAAAGAAGGTCTCGACAGCGGAACGAAATTGCTCGGCCGGTACGTCCGCCGCCCGGTATTGCAGACGTTGACCGGTTTGTTCGGCGAACAGGCCGTGGATGCGCGGCGATTTGCTGTGGTTAATCGGGTGGCCGAATACGGCGTATTGGTCGATGGCTGTCATTGGTCGGCTTGTTTGCGGGATTTGAATTCCCAATACAGGGTGACGATGACGAGCAGGCCGGCGAGCACGCTGACGGGTAACATGAACTGTTCAACGTAGGCGATAATAATCGCGCATGCGCCGAGAAACAGGCCGATCAAACCCAGTTGCCAGCCGATACGGATGCCGTCCAGCATCGTGGCCAACGACAGAATCAGCAACACCACCAGCGTCGCGGCGTTTTCGTCGATACGGCCCGATTTCTGCAGTAGAAACGCGCCGCCGGCGACCAAAACCGCACTGGCCCAGTGCAGCAATTGTTCCTTGAACGCAGCGGCGAAGTCGAACGTGTGGTTTTTGGCTTTCATCCGGCCGATGGCGATCGAAATGCCGGCGAATACGGTGACCATGAACAACCAGAAAGCGTAACCGTCTTCCGGCGAAAAGCGGGTGACGGCGATACCCAGCATGGACAGCAGCAGGAGCAGAATGAATACACCTTCCTCCAGCCGTGATTGCCGACGCTGTTCGGCATTGCGGATGTCGCGCGCGGTCGCCATGGCTTGTCGATCTAGGTTTGTTGCAGCCATTGTGCCGCCGGTTTGGCGAAGTAAGTCAAAATTGCGTCGCAGCCGGCCCGTTTGAAGGCGAGTAAGGATTCCAGCACGACCTGACGTTCGTCTAGCCAGCCGTTTTGGGCGGCGGCTTTCAGCATCGCGTATTCGCCGCTGACTTGGTAAGCGAACGTCGGAACGCCGAAACGATCCTTGGTGCGGCGAATGATGTCCAGATAGGGCATGCCCGGTTTGATCATGATCATGTCGGCGCCTTCTTGTAAATCGAGCGCGATTTCTCGGATCGCTTCGTCGGAATTGGCGGGGTCCATTTGGTAGCTGTATTTGTTGCCTCCGCCCAGATTGCCGGCCGAGCCGACCGCGTCGCGGAACGGGCCGTAGAAACTGGAGGCATATTTGGCCGAATAGGCCAGAATGCGGGTGTTTGGGTGGCTCTGGGACTCCAGGACGTTGCGGATCGCACCGATTCTGCCGTCCATCATGTCGGACGGCGCGACGATGTCGGCACCGGCCTCGGCATGGGATAGGGCTTGTTTGCACAGCACGTCGACGGTGGCGTCGTTGACGACGTATCCGTCAGCGTCAATCAGGCCGTCCTGGCCGTGCGTGGTGAACGGGTCGAGCGCGACGTCGGTAATTACGCCGAGGTCCGGAAATTCAGATTTCAACGCTCGCGTACAACGTTGCGCCAGGCCGTCGGGATTGTAGGCTTCTTCTGCGTTCAGCGATTTTTGACCGGGGTCGACGACTGGAAAGAGCGCGACGGCGGGGATACCCAACTTGACTAAGGATTCGGCTTCCCGCAACAGCTGGTCGATGGACAGGCGGCTGATGCCGGGCATCGACGCCACGGCTTGTTGGACGGATTGGCCTTCGACGACAAATAATGGGCAGATCAAGTCGTCGGTAGTCAGGTGGTTTTCCCGCATTAACCGGCGGGAAAAATTCTGGGAGCGCATGCGGCGCATCCGGGTGGTTGGGAAAAAGTCGTTAGGGGTAGACATCTTTTCCATAGTAAAATAGTGAGGTGTTTGCCGATCCTCCGCGGGTTGGTCGAGCCTGAGGCTGGGTTTTCCGCTTCGGACCTTAATTGTAGCAGTGTATGGTTTGGGAAGGCTGAAATTAGCGCCCTGTATCCTTATTAAGAGATGGTTTATATGTATATCAAACGTTATTTGCAGTTTTTATTGATGGCGATTTGGGCGGCGACGGCGTTGGGCTGGGCTTCCGGCGCGGCGGCGGAAGGCGAGCCGCAGAAGATTATCGAGGACGCCTCGAACAAGCTGAAGCAACGCATGCAGGAGCCTGGGTTTACGCAGGATTTCAAAAAAATCACGGTGTTCGTACACGACGTGATCTACCCGCATGTCGATTTCGACCTAATTTCGACGTTGGTGCTCGGCAAAATGTGGAAAGACGCTACGCCGGCCGAGAAGGACGGTTTTAAGAAGGAGTTCCAAACCCTGTTGATTCGCACCTATTCCAGAGCGTTTGTCGAGTTCAAGGACTGGTCGGTGCGTTTTCTGCCGGTTAGCAGCGAAGGCGACGATAAAAAGGTATTGATCAAAACCGAAATCTTGCAACCTGGCTTGCAACCGATTGCGGTCAACTACCGTATGCTGAACGAGAAAGGGGCTTGGAAAGTCTACGACATCCTGATCGAGGGTGTTAGCTTGGTCACCAACTATCGGACCAGCTTTAAAAACGAGGTCGAACGTTCCGGATCGTTGCAGGAAGTGATCAATCAGTTGGCCAAGCGCAATACCGAGGCGCTCAGCAACAACAACGTCCCCAACAATTCTTAAGTATTCGCCAGTCTTGCTTGGCCGCGCTTGTTCAAACCAGCGCGGCCGCTCCTCATGCCAGCTTCGAAAGATTCTTTATACGCCAGTCCGCTAGGCGAAATCGCGGCATTTAGCTTCGACGAGAACGTCGTCAAGGTCTTTCCGGACATGATTCGACGCTCGGTGCCGGGCTACGGCACGATGATTTCCGCAATTGGTTTGTTGGCCGGCCGTTACGCCCGCGAAAACAGTCGATGTTACGACTTGGGGTGTTCGTTAGGTGCGGCGGCATTGGCCATGCGCGCCAACATTGCTGTCCGAAACTGCAAAATCGTGGCGGTCGACTGTTCGGAGGCGATGATCGAGCAATGTCGGCGCGATATTGAGCTGGCCCCGGCGGAGGTCGACATCGAATGGCGTTGCGCCGATATTCGCGATATTGAAATTCGCGATGCATCGGTGGTTGTGCTGAATTTCACGCTGCAATTCATACCTCTCGAAGACCGTGGTCGCTTTATCGCTGGGCTTTACGACGGCCTACTCCCTGGCGGCGTGTTGATCTTGTCCGAGAAGCTGGCGTTCGATGACAAGCGTCAGCAGGATCTGCAAACCGAAATGCACCATCTGTTTAAGAAGGCGCAAGGGTATAGCGAACTGGAGATCAGTCAAAAGCGAACTGCGTTGGAGAACGTCTTGATACCGGAGACTTTCTCCGAGCATCGCGCGCGCCTGGAAGCAGCGGGGTTTTCCAGTGTCGAGGTTTGGTTCCAGTACTTCAATTTCGCGTCAATGATCGCGTTGAAATGATCGATTACCGGCCTTTATTCAACTTGCTTGTCGAGGCGGGAGGTCAGCGCTGGGCGGCATTATTGCTGGGGCAGTTAGCTACGGCATTCGATGAAACCGGGCATGGCGATTTGCGACGCTGGCGGAGCGTGGTCGATGCATTGCCGCCTCTGACACCGAGCGTTTGCGACTTGCTCGATCAAGTACAAATCGGCGGCGACTCGGACATTTCCGAAACGGCACGCTCCGAGTTACGCGAGCGGTTGATGGCCTTGCATCCTTGGCGGAAGGGGCCGTATCGTCTTTTCGGTATCGAGATCGACACCGAATGGCGCTCCGATTGGAAGTGGCGTCGTGTTAAAGATGCCATTGCGCCGTTGCGCAACCGATTGGTACTGGATGTCGGTTGCGGAAACGGTTACTACGCCTGGCGGATGTGGGGCGCCGGCGCCAGAATGGTGATCGGTATCGATCCGACTCTGTTGAGCGTGATGCAATTTCAGGCGGTTCGTCGTCTGCACGGCGGCGATGCGCCAGTCTTCGTTTTGCCGCTGGGTATAGAGGATGTGCCGGCGGACTTGGGAATTTTCGATACGGTATTTTCGATGGGGGTTTTATATCACCGGCGTTCGCCGATCGATCATTTGCTGGAATTGAAAGGTTGCCTGAGGTCGGGTGGCGAGTTGGTGTTGGAAACCTTGGTGATCGACGGCGGGCCGGACCGCGTACTGTTGCCGGAACGACGTTATGCCAGCATGCGCAATGTTTGGTTTTTGCCGAGTTGTGAAGCAATGTTGGTTTGGTTGCGTCGTTGCGGTTTTCGAGACGTGCGATTAACGAGCGTTGAAAAAACGCGTGTGGAAGAGCAGCGTTCGACCGATTGGATGCGCTTTCAGTCGCTGACGGACTTTTTGGATCCTAACGACTCGGATAAGACTATCGAAGGCCTGCCGGCTCCTGTCAGAGCTGTGTTTGTCGCCACGGCATAGGGGTTAGTTATTTTCGGAATTTCGTATTGAAAAAATAGGTTTAGCTTCTACAATCGACTAGCTTTTCAAGTCATTCTTAATGGAATGAGCCGATTAAGCCTAATCTCTAACTAAATTACGAGGTCGAATTATGAAAAAGCTATTTCTGGTTCTATTGCTTTGTTCGTTTTGGGTGAATGCTGAACCCATCAATATCAATCAGGCAGACGCGGAAGCAATTTCCACTGCCTTAACCGGAGTCGGCCCGAAAAAAGCCGAGGCCATCGTGCAGTATCGCAAGGAGCATGGTGATTTTAAAAGTTTGAAGGATTTAGAGGCGGTCAAAGGCATTGGCGAAAAAACCGCTATGGCGAACGAGAAAAATATTCTGTTCGGCGATGGTGTGCCAGTTCCATCTGATACTAAAACGGAAAAAACGGAAAAAGCCGGTAAGGCAGCAAGCGCCGAGAAGCCGGACAAGGGTAAATCCGAAGTTAAGCCTAAATAACGCGACTGAACCGGCGCGCTTGCGCGCCGGATTTTGCGCTGTCAGCCGAACGTCGAGCTGTTCCAGCCCCAAAACTCAGCCGGACAATTACTGAACTCAATGTAAATTCGGTCGCCAGCGATGCCGAGTTCCTCGGACAATATTTGGCAGAGGGACGCTGAAAGCTTTGTGGCTTGGCTGGCGCTGAGCCCTATGCTTTTGCACTCCAAATAAGCTAAAGGAGAATCGCTGCCGGCAAACAGCATGAAGTGATTTCCGGAAATGTCGATCATGACATAGCGTTCCGGTTTTCCGGTCTCCTGGGCTAGCAAGCGCGAGAAGGCTTTCAGCAGGTTAGGAGATTGTTCGGCGGTAATAGGGATGTTAGTGCGCAGTTTCAGCATGGGCATGGTCGGTTCTCCTCAGATTTGTATCGGCTGCTTATGACAATGATGGCCACTCCTCAAGAACCCGATATTGGCGGCGTCCGGAGTTTGATACCGACTCGGCCAGGCAAAAGCCGGTGGCGCGCCAAGTTATCGGTTCGAATTCGGTATCGAGTGGGCGTTTGATTTTACGACATAGCGTGATGTGTGGAGTGAAGGGGCGGTTGTCGATTGGTATGTCCAGCCCCTTGCTGATTCTGGTCAATTGTTCGGAAAGTTCGCTCACGGCAGTTAATCCGTCGGTGGACGTCAGGCAAAGTATGCTGGGTTTTTGCCAAAAATCGAGCCGGTCGAACGTCAGTTCGGCGCCGTGAAATTTGATGGTGTTGGCTCGTCTGCGCAGTTCCCGTTCTTGTTTGGGATTTACGGTGCCTAAAAACACCAACGTAACGTGCAAGTTGGAGATAGCCAGAGGAGTTATTGGGCGATCAAGGTGTTGAATTAGCTGCTGGAGTTTGGCTAGGGCGTCAAGTGGTGGCCAGAGCGCGAAAAATAAGCGTTTCATAGACAGTGCTAGGGTGAGCGGGTTGGTGTTTTAGAGTCAACTATCGTCCTGAAAAGGCGATTTCCCATCGGGAAATTTCGCGGTTTGCGATGTTGGGTTTTTCGGCCGATAAAATCTTGGTCCGAGTGCCCTGAAGCTTTGTATTTGGCGGCAGTCAAGCATTGACAGCCGTGCTATTTCTATCTTACAGTTACAGATGCATCACACGTACGTGACTAGCCTAGCGGGTTGTGGCAATTTGCGAGAATCAGCTATCAATAAAATAAAACTTTTCGGAGCACATCACATGGCAAGACCATTAATTCAAATGGCGTTGGACTCACTGGATTTCAACCAAACCGTCGCGCTGGCCGACCAGGTAGCCCCTTACGTCGACATTTTCGAAATTGGCACCCCTTGCATCAAATACAACGGTGTCAATTTGGTCAAAGAACTGAGACAACGTTACCCCGATAAATTGTTGTTGGTTGACCTGAAAACCATGGATGCCGGCGAATACGAAGCTGGTGCTTTCTACGCTGCCGGCGCGGACATCTGCACCGTATTGGGTGTTTCCGGTCTGGCTACTATTGGTGGCGTGATCAAGGCGGCTAAAAAATATGCTGCCGAAGTGCAAGTCGACTTGATTAACGTGCCTAACAAAGGCGAGTGCGCTCGCGAATCCGCGAAGCTGGGCGCCCAAATCATGGGTGTACACACCGGTCTGGACGCACAAGCGGCCGGTCAAACGCCTTTCACCGACTTGGCCGAAGTCGCCAACCTGGGCTTGAACGTTCGCGTTTCCGTTGCCGGCGGTATCAAACCAGCCACTATCGATCAAACCGTTAAAGCTGGAGCCAATATTATAGTTGTCGGCGCGGCTATCTACGGCGCTCCGTCACCTGCCGAAGCGGCTCGTGAAATCCGTGAATTGGTCGACGTGGCGGCGGTGTAAGTCATGCATCAAGAGTTAGTCTTAAGCAAAATTTCCAGCATTCTGGAAGCGACACCCGATTCGCACGACAAAACTTTGGTCGACATGTTGGACCAGGCCAAGCGCGTGTTCATTTCTGGTGCTGGTCGCTCCAAATTGGTCGGTAATTTTTTCGCGATGCGGCTGATGCATGGTGGCTATGATGTCAGCGTTGTCGGTGAAATCGTCACGCCTAGTATTAAAGCCGGCGACTTGTTGATCATTATTTCCGGCTCCGGAGAAACTGAGCAGCTGGTGGCCTTCACCAAGAAAGCTAAAGAAGTGGGTGCGAAAATCGCGCTGATTTCGGCCAAAGACGATTCGACTATCGGCGATTTGGCCGACGTTACGTTGCAAATCGGTCGTGCCGAACAATACGGTAAAGTCAGAGGCATGCCTATGGGTACCGTATTTGAATTGTCTACTCTGCTTTTCCTCGAGGCTACGATTTCCCATGTCATTCATGAGAAGGGTATCCCGGAAGAAGAAATGAGATCGAGACACGCCAACTTGGAATAAGGACGGCGTCAAAGCCGCGGGCGTCACTTGTCGGTCGCGGCTTTGGACATTTACAAGGTATCAAGGTGATGCCAATTCCGGCAGTCTGTTAAACAGTAGCGTCGTGTTGGTTTTCCTTGCAATTACCAAGCCCCAGCCAGAGCGATGTTCTAGTTTACGGGCATCGTACCTAAAATAACAAAATAAAGGAGACCAACATGCCTTCGCGCCGAGACTTAGCGAACGCCATACGCGCACTTAGCATGGACGCCGTCCAAAAAGCCAACTCCGGCCACCCTGGTGCGCCGATGGGCATGGCCGACATCGCTGAAGTATTGTGGAACGATTTTCTGAGCCACAACCCCACCAACCCCAAATGGCCGAATCGCGACCGCTTTGTCCTGTCCAACGGTCACGGCTCCATGCTGATTTACTCGCTGTTGCACCTGAGCGGCTATAACCTGCCGATCGACCAGTTGAAACAGTTCCGGCAACTGCACTCCAAAACGCCGGGTCACCCGGAATACGGCTACACCGACGGCGTCGAAACCACCACCGGCCCCTTGGGCCAAGGCATCACCAATGCCGTCGGTTTCGCCATCGCCGAACGCGCGCTGGCCGGTCAATTCAACCGTCCCGGCCACGACATCGTCGACCACCACACCTACGTGTTCCTGGGCGACGGCTGCTTGATGGAAGGCATTTCCCACGAAGCCTGCTCGCTGGCCGGCTCCATGGGCCTGGGTAAACTGATCGCCATCTACGACGACAACAACATCTCCATCGACGGCGAAGTGCGCGGCCACGGCGACGTCCACGGCTGGTTCCTGGACGACACCCCGAAACGCTTCGAAGCCTACGGCTGGCACGTCATCCCCAAAGTCGACGGCCACGACCCGGAAGCCGTGAAGAAAGCCATCGAGGCCGCCAAAAGCGTCACCGATAAGCCCTCCATCCTCTGCTGCCAAACCATCATCGGTTTCGGCTCGCCGAACAAACAAGGCAAGGAAGAATGCCACGGAGCCGCCCTCGGTGAAGCCGAAGTCGCCGCCACCCGCGAAAAACTCGGTTGGCCGCACGCCCCGTTCGAAATCCCCGCCGACATCTACGCCGGATGGGACGCCAAAGCCAAGGGCGCCGAACGCGAAGCCGCCTGGAACGCCCAATTCGCCGCCTACCAAGCCGCGCATCCGGCCCTGGCCGCCGAATTCGAACGCCGCGTGGTCAAAGGCCAACTGCCCGGCGACTGGAGCGAAAAAGCCAATGCCTTCATCGCCGACGTCAATGCCAAAGCCGAAACCATCGCCAGCCGCAAAGCCTCGCAAAATACCCTGAACGGCTTCGGCCCGCTGTTGCCCGAACTCTTGGGCGGCTCCGCCGACCTGGCCGGTTCCAACCTGACCCTGTGGAAAGGCTGCAAAGACATCAACGCCAGCGGATACGACGGCAACTACGCCTACTACGGCGTCCGCGAATTCGGCATGAGCGCCATCATGAACGGCATCGCCCTGCACGGCGGCTTCAAGCCCTACGGCGCCACCTTCCTGATGTTCAGCGAATACGCCCGCAACGCGTTGCGGATGGCCGCACTGATGAAAGCGCCGACCATCTTCGTCTACACCCACGACTCCATCGGTCTGGGCGAAGACGGCCCGACCCACCAACCGATCGAACAAACCGCCACGCTGCGCATGATCCCCAACATGCAAGTCTGGCGTCCGTGCGACGCGGTGGAATCGGCGGTCAGCTGGAAAGCCGCGATCGAACGCACCGACGGCCCGAGCACCCTGATCTTCTCCCGGCAAAACCTGCCGCACATGCCGCGCAGCCAAGCCCAGATCGACGCGATCGCCAAAGGCGGCTACATCCTGAGCGGCGAAGGCAATCCGGACGCCATCATCATCGCCACCGGCTCCGAAGTCGAACTGGCGGCGAAAGCGGCCGAAGCGTTGAGCGCCAAAGGCAAAAACATCCGCGTGGTGTCCATGCCGTCGACCAACGTGTTCGAAGCGCAAGATCAGGCGTACAAAGACAGCGTACTGCCGCCGAGCGTGACCGCGCGCGTGGTAGTCGAAGCCGGCGTGACCGACAGCTGGTGGAAATACGCGGGCAGCCAAGGCCGAGTCGTGGGCCTGGACCGCTTCGGCGAATCGGCCCCGGCCGGCCAACTCTTCAAGGAGTTCGGCTTTACCGTGGATAATGTCGTCGCTAATGTGGAAGCCGT
>NZ_MKMC01000010.1:0-106381 GCF_001856095.1 Methylomonas sp. LWB | reverse complement strand
GTTCTTGGGCGGCAGCCGGCGCCGGTGGCGCGGCCAGCCCCAGGTCGGCGGCGCTCACTGTGTCCAGTCCGAGCCAGAACGCGTTGACGTCGCGCCACGCGGCCCGGTGCTGCTCGCTGGCGGCCAGCCAAGTTTCGAATGCTCGGCGTTGCTGGTTGCTCAGCAAATCGGAGCTTAGAGTGGCTTGCCAGGCTATCGCCTCGCGTTCGGCACGCGCGGAAAAGGTTTCGGACGCGGCGTTGTTCATCGGCCGGCCACCGGCGACATCCGCCGGGAAATAATCGGGCAAACCGAGCGGTCAGCGGCGTTACGCATCGTGACGCTCCCGCTCGGACAGTTCCAGTTCGCGCATGCGTCGGCGGCAATGTTCCAGCGCTTTGTTGATATGTTTCAACACCGTACTTTCTGCAATGTTCAATTCGCGCATGATTTGCGAGTAGGGATAATGGTGAAACTTATGCAGCACAAACACCTCCCGGCATTTGGGCGGCAATTCGGAGACCGCTTGCTGCAAATGCAGCAGTTTCTGCCGGCTGTAGACTTGGCGTTCCAGGTCGGGCGTCGCGTCGGCGTGTTCCGCCAGTTCTTCCTCGGCGGCGTGCCGCTCCGCCTCGCGCTGATGTTTACGCAAATGATCGATCGCCAAATTGCCGACCACTTTGTACAAAAAAGCTCGCGGATTGGCGATCTGACTTTCCGATTCGAACTGCGTCAAACGAAAAAAAGCATCCTGCAAGATGTCGGCCGCGGTCTCCGGACAACGAACCCGAGGCGCCAGAAACCCCAGCAACTCGTCGCGGTGACGCTGAATCAGGTCGTTGGCAAAATCCGGTGAGAAGCGATACATCGTCCGATTGAGTGGAAGTCCTTTTTCATTAGACCACGGCCGGCGGACTGGCGACAATATCGGCCGGGGCTCGCTCGCGATGATGCCGACTAAGTCGTACGTCTATTACAACCCTGTCAAACAGGGCGGGGCAGTCTCGGGTAATCGACGGTTTTATCGGTGGATGATGCTTCGCTTATCCGCCTTGCGGCCCTAGGGGAAGCCTCGATAGAAACCGGGGGAGCGCCAGGGTTTTGCGCATGTCGGTTCAATTGATCTGTCTGCGAGTTATAAATAGCGGCATAATGAGTTCGAATAAAACCTCAGGATCAATATGTGGTTTTTAAGCCGCTAATACGGAAACCATTATTCGCCTCACTCTTATATTAAAAACAATGAAAACGCCTATATTTCTAAGTTATCCAAATCCTTTTAATCAAGCACAACAAGATTTCATTGAGAGGCTAGTAAACTATTTGCACAACAACGAATTGGAACCGAGAACGTTGGGCGTTACCGACTACGATATGGAGTCCCCGCTGAGAGCGATTCGTAGAATTATGATGGAGTCGAATGGCATCATCACCATTGCTTTTCGGCGTAGTAAAATCTTGACAGGTGTATTTAAACCTGGGTCGGAGGCGGAAAAATCATTGGGTGAGACTTGGTTAACCAGCCCGTATTCACATATCGAACCGGCGATGGCTTTTCAGATAGGTTTGCCGGTTTTAATTCTTAGAGAACATGGGGTTTTTGCCGACGGAATTCTAGAAAAAGGCATATTGGGGTCCTACATGCCTGAGTTTAATTTGGATTTGCCGGCGAAGGATTATCTTCTCACTGACGAATGGAAACAAATATTCAAAAAATGGACGGGTTATGTTGCTAGCGTTGTCGAAAATAAAGGGAATCCTCCAAAGCTGTATTAACGGATGATGGCTTAAACTAAGAAGTATTCTAAAGATTACACTCCGAAGGCGACAATATTCCGATTTTACGAAATGGCTATTTATTACCTAGCCAGATAATATTGTCGGGGTTTGCCGAGCGGCGCATCGGGGTTTGTGGCGCGATTTATCCTGGTTCCCAAGCTCCGGCTTGGGAGCACAACGCTTGGACGCTTTCGCTTTTCATGGAGTTGGGACGCTGGCCATTGCCCTACAATTTTGCACCTTACGGCCTTGTCGCTCAAAACAGCCATTTTCAGATGTTCCAACAGCAAAAACAGAGTCGAAGTGTAATAGTAAAATAAAAAAATTAATAACTCATTTGTTTCATTGAACGCACCTCATTAGTAGATGATTTACACAGCTGTATATTCCCGTCAGTAGTAAAGGCTCAATTGGCTGGTGCGTGTGCTAATACATACCGGAAATTAAGGCTTTCCGAAGTGTAAGAATGTATCTTACAATAGCCTCTCGTAAACCGGCTAGGAGAACAACATGGCGCAAGCACGAACCCAAACTGTTAGCCTCGGCGAGCACTGGAATAGCCTGATTGAGTCGTTGCTAGAGAGTGGACGTTATGCAAGCGTAAGTGAAATTATGCGCGATTCCTTACGTTTGCTTGAAGAGCGAGAAGCTAACTCAAAACTGCAATCTTTACGCACAGCCCTAATTGAAGGCGAAGAGAGTGGTGATGCTGGCGAATTACATATGGAAACAATTAAACTGGAAGCAAAAAAGGAAGCCGGTTTAACCTGAAATGCGAAAAATCCATCTTCAGGTCCTCGCGAAACAGGACCTAAAATGTATTTGGCTATACTCATTTAATAACTGGGGAGATGAGCAGGCGGATTGCTATTTTGATGAATTAAATGCTTCATTCGTTTTAATCGCTAAAAATCCGGAATTGGGTATTGCCTGTGATTACATACGTGAAGGATATAGGCAATTTCACATCAATCGCCATTTGGTTTTTTACCGTATTACAGCAACCAAAATTCACATTGTACGGGTACTTCATGACAGAATGAATTACACAGCGCATTTATAAAAATTCAGTCGAACGTATGCATTGCATACCATTTCCCGACGCAAACATATCCAGCCGCAGCAATAAGGTACGCTATGCGTACCAAGTTATTCGCTGACCCCTGCTTCTCCGAATGTCATCCATTTTCAGACTGGACGAGGCCATTAATTAAAACGGTTCTGCCGCGAGCTTGCGCGTCGGAAGCTTACGGCAAAAAGCCGGTCTGGTAAGGCTTTTTGCCGGTCGCGCAACGCAAATAGCCTTGTGGTTGAACCTGTTCAGCCTTGAACCAGAACCAAAATGCCCGGAGCTCGAAGAGGTTTGGGTTAAGCGTGAGCTGAAGCGCCTGACGGTCGCAGCTAAAAGCCATGATCTCCTGGCAAATAGGCGCGACTTCGCAGCTGTACCGGTTTGCGGATTGGGCAAATCAGCTCTCGCTTAAGGCTTTTCTGCTTGCGCGAGTCGCTAAAAGCCAAGGCTGTGAGGCGAAAAGCCTTAGCTTCTAGCCGCTACCGGCTTGCGGTTAACGCGAGCAAGTATGGCTGGGCAAGGCATTCAGCGCGTAAGTTGAATACATGGACTCATCTCCCCAACTAGAGGTGTCATTAAGTTGGAAACATTATTTTGGGCAATCTTGGCTTGCAATTGGGGATGAGCCCATATTTTGGGTGGTGCACCAACCCCAACACGACAACCGTTGATTCGCCAGTCACACATGAAAGCGAGACATTTCGACCAATGAAGCCATCGGCAACCAACAAAGGCCAAACCGGTCAAAATGTTGGGGTTCGTTGCCTTACCCCAACTTACCGAGTTTTGCGCTCGGCAAACGCCAGCAATTCCTCGCGGTGGCGGCGAAACAGTTTGTCCAGCAGGTGATTAATCGTCATAGGCAAGGGTTGCGGTCAATTCGATTTCGATGATCCGGTGCCGGCAATGTTTGCGCGGTAGTTAGCACCCGAAGGCTTAAATCCGACATTCCGGCGACGGTTAATTCAGCATAACTCATTCAGCCGATGTCGCGCACCTGGATTGATTGGGTTGGGATAGGCGACGGCCCGTAAAGGCGCTCTTTTCGAGGAATCAATTCGGAATGGGGATCAGGGGGAGAACGCCGCATGCTTCGCGAATTCAGGCGGTTTGGGTGCGGCGCGTTGGGGTGAGGCACGAACCCAACACGATGCGCCAAACCCAACCCGTAAGCCATCAGCAACGAAACATCAACGTTACCGAACTTTCAAAGGCCGTTAATGTTGGGGTTCGTGCCTCACCCCAACTTGCGGTCCTCACTCTAGATCGAACACTGTAGATGTTTCACCGTCGCGTATTAGAGACACTAAGGTAAATCAATACTCAATTCTGACCGAACCCATGAATGCCCTCGGCGAGCCGACTTCGATACCATTTCGACCGAATGAAGCCGGGAAGTATTCTTTATCCAGCAAGTTATTGACGTTGATTTGCGTCGTCAATTTGCTTTCCCCAACTTGCCAAGCGTAAGCGGCCAACAAGTTTAGTGTCGTATAGCCGGGTAACACTGCGGTATTGGCATTTGGGTCAGTGTGTTGTGAGCCGCGGATGATCACCCCGCCGCCGAGCTTTAGACCTTGTAGCGTCCCGGCCTGGAATTCGTAAGTTGTATACAGACTACCGCCATGCTTAGGCACCCCACGTAGGCGCTGATCGATTTCGTCGACATTTCCCTTCGTGACATAGGCATCTGGTGTATATGCATAGGAAGCGATCATATTCCAACCGGACAGGATTTCACCTTTTGCATCCGCCTCCAGACCGGCACTACGCGCCTCGCCGATGGCTTCGTTAACCCCTAAAAGTCCGTTAAAAACCCCGACATTTTGTTTCGTCAAGTCGAACCACGCTAGAGTTGTAAGCAGCCTTTTGTCAAAAAGTTCGGCTTTGGCACCCAATTCCCATTGCTGTGCCGTTTCCGGTGGTAATACTGATCCACCAAATCCAGAGCTATTAATGCCTGTGAAATTTTCCGAGTAACTTCCGTACAAACTCAATTCTGGAATTGCCTGCCAAACGATGCCGCCACGAGGAGTAAGGCTGTCCTGACGAGGATTTATGGTTGGATTGCCGTTATTTATCGTCACGCTGCTCTCTGCACTATCGTATCTAAATCCAGCCAACATGCTGATGTTAAGAGGGAGTTTGATTTGATCCTGCAGGTACAAGCCAAACCAGTCATTCTTGGAGTCAAGCTTAAGAGAAGGGTTAGCTTGCGCGATACTAGGGCCAAGGTAAGCTGGATCGTAAATGTTGACATCTGAACCAAAAAAGCTCGCCCTAAAGTTATCTAGGCTTTTTCGGTAATAATCGCCTCCAAGTAGCAACGTGTGTTTGAAACCCCATGTATCGAAGCGTCCGGTCAGATTGATACTATTAAAATAGAGAGCCTGATCTTCTGGCGAGTTGGCTGAGTGGGCGCCAAATCGATTGACCGTGTTGGAGTCAACCAACGATGGAAAGGTTGCCACTTGGTCAACGCCGGCATATACCGCGTTGAACCGGTGGCTAAAAGTCCAGTTGTCGTTTAATGCATGCGTCCAGTTCATTCCAAGAATGATGGTTTCATACTCGGTTGGAGGATTCGCTTCCCCGAGAAATCGGCTACGAGGCAATTCCGCTGGGTGGCGACCAATGGCAGGAATGCCGCGATCGAATACCACGTGTCCAGTGTCGTACTCCATTTCGAAATTTACTTGAGTTTTTGGACTTATATTCCAGGTAATGGTCGGCGCAACAAACACCCGTTCGCTATTCACCATATCGCGAAATGAATTCGCACTCTTATAAGCTAAGTTGAAACGGTACAGTAACGATTTGTCATTAGTGATCGGCCCGGTAGCATCCAAGGTAGTTCGGTAAAAATCGTAGGAGCCAAATTGTTGTTGCAACGAGTAATAGGGTGTGGCCAACGGTTTTTTTATTACGTAATTCACGACACCGCCCGGAACAGCCATCCCATAAAGTAGAGACGCCGGACCTTTTAGCACTTCAACTTTCTCTGTATTCGCCAGATCCCGCCCGCCCACAATAAAGTCTCCGAGAGGCAATGGCATACCGTCCCGGTAATCTCCTACCGGATAATTGCTAAATCCACGTCGTGTCGTCCAATCTAGATAGTCGCCAGAGCCGCTTGCCTTGAAAACTCCGCTGACATAATCGAGTGCGTCGGTTGACCTAACAGCTTGGATATCCTCTAAAACCTGTTTAGGAACCACCTGAACCGAAAACGGCGTTTCCATGATCGGCGTATCGGTTTTGGTGGCTGTGGATGCGTTAGGCAGGCTGTAGGCGGGGTTGTACGGATCGGTCGAGTCGTAAGTCGTCTGTCCGAGCACCGTCACTGCCGGCATCGTCGATGGACTGAGTTGGCTGTTCCCGTTGCCGGCCGGCTTGGCTTCCAACGTGACGGTATTGCCATTGCCAATCCGATAACCCAGCCCGGTACCTTTCAGCGCCTGAGTCAATGCCTCTTCGATAGACAATTGCCCGCTAACACCGGGAGAAACCAAGCCTTCAACCATTTCCTCTGTAAACACAAATTGCACGCCGCCTTGCTCGGCCAACGCATTTAGCGCGGCGTACAACGGTTGTTTGGCGATATTGAAGCTGTGGGTGGCGGTACTTGCGCGACTGCCGGTGGCGCTATTGCCAACCTCGGTCGCTAACAACATCGTCGGTGCGATCAATGCCGCCAGGCCAAGGTACAAAGGGATTTTGCCTGATTTAAAGGCTAGTTGCGGCGTCAATGCCGCTGGGCGTTTGGAAAGGGATTTAGCGTTTTTCATCGGTAGGGTTCCTTGTTTTTGTAATGTCCGTTTAGATAACGCCCCTGCCCATGCAAAGACTCAAAAATTCTGCTGTGGCAAATTGTCGCGGTACTGCCGGATAGAGTGGCTGAGAAAAATACAGCCATTTTCTTGCATTTAATTGGCTACATATTCTTGTTTTGGTGTATTGTTTTCAAAAGTCATACACATGGAGATTGCGATGCGTACCAATATCATGATCGATGAAACATTGATGGCCGATGTTTTAAGCCTGACGGGCTTAAAAACCAAGCGCGAGGCCGTTGAGCTGGGTTTAAAAACCTTGCTGATGTTAAAGCAGCAAGAAGCAATCAAAGCCTTCAAAGGTCAATTAAAATGGGAAGGCGATTTAGAACAAATGCGCGCTGACCGATGATTTTGGTCGATTCCAGCGTCTGGATCGATTATTTCAACGGCACAGAAACGCTGGCAACCCTAAAGCTGGATGGTTTGCTGGGTGTGCAGCCTGTCTGCACCGGCGATTTGATTCTGGCGGAAGTGTTGCAAGGGTTTCGGCAAGATGAGGATTATCAAGCGGCAAAAAAATTACTGTGTGCCTTGCCGGTACATGCCCTGTTAGGAACGGCAATGAGTTTAAAAGCCGCCGATAATTTCAGACATCTGCGTAAACAAGGCATTACCATTCGAAAAACCATCGACACGATCATCGCGACTTACTGTATCGAAAACCAGATGCCGTTGTTGCATTCAGATAAGGATTTTCAAGCTTTTCAACAATTCTTGGGTCTACAGGTGGTGTGAGATGCGGTTTAAGGAAGCTACGACAAGCGTTCGCCGACGTTGCCGATGAACTGGAAATTGCATGATGGGCGGGATTTCTGCAGCCAGTCTTATTTGGCTTACTATGAAAGTCACCGGACGCCGCCTTCAAGCCGGTGTCGGAACACTGTCAATCGCGGCTAAAGCCGCTCCACACCACTGACTTTCGTTTACCGGGGCGACGCAGCTGTTTCATGATCGTCAGTTGTAATCTGTCGCCCTTGCAACACCACAATATGCCCGGCATGCAGTACTTGAACCGGTAGCGTGTTACCCAGTGCATTCAGCCAATCATCGATACGTTTGATGTCCATGGCGACATGGATTTTGCGTTGCGCCAGTTCGGAATTCAGTAAAAACACATGGCCGGGACGGTAGCGGTTAATTTCGGCGACGACATCTTGCAACGGGACAAAATTCATCACTATCCGGCCTCTGCGCCAAGCATCTGCTATCGACAAGTCGGTGGTTTGCACCGCGCCGAGTTGATCGTCGTTGAACGCGATATGCTCCCCGGGCTCAAGGATGACATTGCCCAATAGTTGGCCTTGATGATTGGTTCGGGTGGTGCGTACCTTGCCTTCCAGCAAGGTAACATCGCCCGCCGCGTTGGCGTAACGCACCACAAAGCGGGTGCCGAGCGCTTCGGTCGTGGCTTGGCCGCTGGTTACGCGGAAGGGGCGTTGGCTGTCGTGCGCGACCTCGAATTCCGCTTCGCCTCGCAGTAGCTGGACGCGGCGCTCGCCGGCGCTGATGTTGACGTCTAGCGCCGTATCGGTGTTCAGATGGACGGTGCTGCCGTCGCTCAATTGAACGGTGCGCTGTTCGCCCACCAGCGTTCGATAGTCGGCCCAAGGATGGAACAGCCAATTGGCGCAATAGCCGCCGCACACCGCCCAAACCAGAGTGGCCGCGACGGCCAGCCCGCCGCCGAGAGATCGCGCCCGCCGGAACATCCGCCGGCGCCGCGGCATTTTGGTGTCCGGTGTGCGCGAGCACGGCGCGATGGCGGTGGCGCTTGGCTGGGCGTCCACGGCGCCAATAGCTTGCGGCAACAGGCGCGCCAGGCGTTGCATTTTACGGTCGGCGGCGGCGTGCAGCGGGTCGCGGGCCAGCCATATTCGATACTCGGCCAGTTCTTGGTCGGTCATTTCGCCGGACAGTTGCCGAGCCAGCCAAACCACCGCTTCTTGTTCGATGGTCTCGCGGTTTGGGTGGTGGGTATCTGAGCTAGACATAGGCCTTACCTTGAGCGAAGTGGATACCCCAATAACGAACCAACCAACGTTGCGGCACATATTTTGGCGGCCGATTCATCACGCCTCGTCCTCGTCGTCCAGCCCCGCGCGCAAATGGTCCAGGATTTTCACCATCTCTTTCTCGACCAGACTGCGGGAAATACCCAGGTGGGCGCCGACTTCGGCGTAGGTCAAGCCTTCCAGCCGATTCAGCCGCAGGATTTGCGCGCAACGCGGCGGTAGTTGCGCCAATAGCGCCTGGACCCGTTGAATTTCCTCGCAGAACATCGCGACGTGGTCCGGCGCGGCCGTCACGTCTTCTTCGCCGGCGTCGCCGCAAAACCGTTCCAATAACTCGGCGTGGCGGCTTTGGGCGCGGATGTGGTCTATCGACAGATTGCCGGCCACTCGATACAGCCAGGCACGGACCTCGCCTTCGGTTTGCGGCGGTGGCTTAAGATGCGGCAGACGTAAATACACTTCTTGCAGCAGTTCGGCGGCGGTATCCGGGCACTGCACGCGCCGAACCAGAAATTGCTGGAGTTGCGGTCGCGCGCAGAAGTAGATCCCGCTGATGTCGTCTATCGATAAGGCCATGTGGGGCAACAGTGTTCAAATTCCGTAGGGACGGCGGTTCGTTTACGCAGGGGCCGCAGCGGCGAGCGAGCCGAGCGGTATAGGCCAAGTCGCGCTCTTGCTGGATTGTGCAAAATGCGCCGCGACTGGTTTAGCGTTGGCCGGCCCGATCGGCCATGCCGGTCAAGTTTCAGGTGTCCTATTGGATCAAACGAATCGGCGCCACGCAATCCACATTTTTTTCGGAGAATGAGTCGTTTGCTGGCGGCTAGGCGCGAGCGTTTCGACGGTCGGCGGCCGGTTTTCGGACTATAGTAAATTGGTTAGCCGATCGGCGGCAGTTCAAGGTCTCGGTCAAACACAGGACTTTCGGGTTAGTGGTTGAGGCTTGGCCGAGAGAGTCCCCGGCCGGCTGGTGGAAGGCTTTTTCAGGGATGGCAATTTACTGGAGAGCGGTTTTGGCGGATCAATCCATGGAGACCCCGCCGGTTTGGCCTGTGACGATCGCCAGCGCCGACCAGCGACTGACGTTAGCGTTGACCGGCGATATTTCGGTGCGAAAAGCGCTGGACGCCACCGGTTTGAGAGTGCGCGCGGCTTGCGGCGGCTTGGGAACCTGCGGTGCGTGCTTGATACGGATCGTGAGCGGCGAGTTCAATCCGCCGACGCTGGCCGAATATCAAAAAATTCCCCCCGAGGAACGGGAAGCCGGTGTGCGCTTGGCCTGCCAGTTGTGGCCGCGCGGGCCGGGCGAACTGTATCTGGACAACCCGGCGCCTGCGTCGGTTTGGCTGGCGCTGGACGAAGACGGGTGCGACCGCTGGCCGGGCGATCCCGAGCTTAGCGGCGGCCGTTACGCTGTCGCGGTCGATTTGGGGACCACCCATATCCGCTTGTCGTTTTGGGACCGCCAATCCGGCCGGCGCATCGGCACCCGCATCGGCGTCAATCCGCAAATCGCCGTCGGCGCGGACGTGTTGACCCGGCTGGATGCGGAAAGCCGCGACGGCGCGGATCGGCCGATAGGCCGGCTGGCCCGAGACGCGGTGATGGACGGTATCCGCGATATTCTGAGCCGGGACTTGGGCGAAATCACGCCGATTCTGGCCCAACTCGGGAAAGCGGTCATCGTCGGCAACACCGCGATGCTGACGCTGATTTGCGGCGGCGACGGCGATAACCTGTATCGACCGGAAAACTGGCGGCGGCCGATTGCCTGCCAGCCGAACGATCTTGATGTCTGGCGCCGCGACTGGCGCACGCCGGCGGCGGATATTCGTATCGTGCAGCCGCTGGCCGGCTTTATCGGTTCGGATTTGTTGGCCGATGTTCTGGCCACCGGCATCATCGAACAGACCGAGCCGATGTTGTTGGCCGACTTCGGGACCAATACCGAAATTGCCTTGTGGGACGGTGACCGCTTGACCGTCACGTCGGTGCCGGGCGGACCGGCCTTCGAAGGCGTCGGTTTGCGCAACGGCGTGTCGGCGGAGCCCGGCGCGATCGCTCGCGTGGCCAAGGATGAACAAGGCTGGCAATGGCAGACCCTGGGCGACCGGCCGGCGCGCGGTTTCTGCGCCAGCGGTTTTATCGACGCGATCGCATTGTTGTTGGACGCCGGGTTGCTCAAGCCCTCCGGGCGGTTTGCCGAAGCGCCGCCGATCGAAGGCTTTCGCCTCGATCCGGCCGTGCCGCGCACCGCGATCTTCCCTGGCGATATCGACGCCTTTCAGCGCGCCAAGGCATCGGCCGCAGCCGCGATGGCGCAACTGCTGGCCGATGCCGGATTGGCGCTTGCCGATCTGGCCGCGCTGTGGATTTGCGGCAGCTTCGGCCGGCATCTGGATTTGCGTCACGCGGTTCGGGTCGGTTTGTTGCCGGCATTGTCGGCGGAACGCACTAAAATTATGGCGAATGCCGGATTGGCCGGATGCGAGCAATTGCTGTTGGATGCTCGGGGCGAATCGCGGCTGCAGGCCGTTTTGGCGCGGGCCGGTGTCGTCAATCTGGGCGACTCCCCGGCTTACGAAGCGCGTTTTATCGACCATCTGCGTTTATGCCCGATGCCCAATTAGGAGCGATCATGGATCTGGAATCCTACATCAAGTCTTACAACGAGGCGGTTTTCGAAACCGACAAACAAGGGGCTTTCGCTGTCGTCAATCAAGCGTTGGAACAAGGACTCAGTGCCGAGGACGTGGTCTTCAAACTGGTGATTCCGGCCGTCGAACAGATGATGGAAATCATCGAAAAAGATCCGGACGCCAATCTGGCTCAGCATTTCATGACCGCGCAGATCGCCGCCGACGTGACCGAGCGCATGCTGGAAAAATTCCGGAAACCGCCGGAAATGATAGGCCGGGTCGTCATCGGCGCGGCATACGGCGATCTGCATTCCTTGGGCAAACGCATCGTCAGCGGTTGCTTGAAGTCGCTGATGGTCGATGTCGTCGATTTAGGCACCAACGTCAGCGCCGAAAAATTCGTCGATACCGCGGTCGAGGAAGACGCGCAGGTGATTGCGATTTCCGCGATGATGGTCCACACCGCGACCGGCGAGAAAGGCAGCACGCGGGTGCGGGCCTTGCTGAAGGAACGCGGCTTGGAAGGCCGGATTAAATTGGCGGTGGGCGGAGCGCCTTACCGCTTCGACCCGGCGTTGTACATTAAGGTCGGCGCCGATGCCTGGGCGCCCGACGGGGTGACCGCCGCGAAGGTCATCGTCGATTTGATTCGGGAGGTGAAGCCATGACCCCGTCGCAAATTCTCGCTGCCGCGATCGCCGGCGAACCGGCGCCGCGTATCCCGGTGTTCTGTAATCTGTTAGACCACGGCGCGGGTCTGCTGGGCATGCGGGCCAAGGATTATTTCGCCGACGGCGCGGCGGTGGCCGAGGCGCAATTGCGGCTGTTGAAATTGTACGGCCACGACAACGTGTGGAGTTTGCATTACGTTGGCAAGGAAGCCGAGTTGTTGGGTTGCCGGGAAATATTGTTCGCCGACGACGGCGTGCCCAATGTCGCCGATTTCGTGATTAAGAATTTGGACGACATCGCCAAATTCGAGGTGCCGGCCGACATCACCTTGTTACCGGCCTGGCAGTCCATGGCGGATTGCTTGCGGATTTTGCGTGCCGAAGTGGGCGGGACTCATCCGATTTGCGCGTACATCACCGCCTCGACCACCTTGCCGGCCATCTTGATGGGGATGGACAAGTGGCTGGAGTTGTTTTTGCTGGGCCCCTTCGATCTGCGCGATGAATTGCTGAGTAAGTGTTCGGCATTCTTCCGCCAGGAAATCGCCGCTCTCCGCGCCGCCGGGGCCGATGTATTGGTGTATTCGACGCCGTTCGGCTCGCCGGCCTTCGTTAGCCGCAAGCAGATCGAAAACCTGGTGCTGCCCTGGATGCGCAGTGATCTGGCCGACGGTGTGGAAAACGTGGTCTATTACTGCGGCATGGCGCCGTTTAACGACGTCATCGATTGGGTGTTCGACGAGTTGGACATCCACACTCACTACATCAGTCCGTTGGCCGATCTGGCGGAAGCCAAGCGGCTGATCGGCGCGCGCGGGCTGACTTGCGGCGTCATCGACGACATTAAAATGATTCATTGGACGCCCGAGCAGACGCGGGCCGAGGTCAAGCGCATCCTCGACATCGGCAAACCCGGCGGCCATTTTCTGTTCGGCAACGGTGTGATGCCGTTGGCGGTGCCGGAAGCCAACATCCGCGCGATGGTCGATGCCGCTTTCGAATACGGGAGGCTGGAATGAAAAGCTTCGAACTCAAGCAAGACCCGCCGCTGACCATGGTCGGCTGCGGCATCCTACGCAAGGAAGTGGATCTGCTGATCGAAAAGAACCGCTGGAACGTGCACACCTATTTTTTGGATTCCGCGTTGCACAATTATCTCAATCGGCTTTCGGACGAATTGAATCAGGCCTTGACCGAGCGCGAACAGGCCGGCGAAAAAACCGTGGTGTTTTACGGCGGTTGCCATCCCTTGATGGAGCATTTCCTGGATGAGCACCACACCTGCCGGACCCACGGCCAAAATTGCATCGTCATGCTGCTCGGCTACGAGGCGTTCATGCAAGAACTGGAGAAGGGCGCGTATTTTCTGGTCGAAGATTGGGCGTTGACCTGGGAGCCGATGATTACCGCCTGCTTCGGCACCAAACTGGACGTAGTCCGGGAAATCTTTCATAGCAGTCACAAATACATTCTGGCTTTGCGCACGCCTTGCAACGGCGACTTCACGTCGGCCGCCGAGGCGGCCGCCCGTTTCGTCGATTTGCCGTTGCTATGGCGGGACGTTGGCCTGGAACATCTGGAAGGAGTATTGGCCGATGCCATTCAACGCCGTTTGGCCGAGGAATCATGACAGCGGCGGCCGATCCTCGCCATCTGCAACAGCGCATCGAGCACCTCGAGGCGCGGGTCCGCAAGTTATCCGAAGAAAAAGCCAATTTATACTTGGTGTTGCACATGGTCGAATTGCTGAATACCGTCGCCGGCGTCGAGAGTTTGCTGGAAAGCTGGATGGCGGCGCTTTGCGGCACCTTGGGTGGCAGCAATGTGGAAATTTACTATCTCGACGAAGGCAAACTCCATTACGCCAATTTGTTCGGCGAGCGTTGCGTGTTGACCGAGATCGGAGACCCGCTGGTCGCCGAAGCCTTTAGCAGCCAGCGCTTTATCGAATCCGCCAGCGACGCCCGGCACACTTTGTTGCGCGGTACCGAGGTGCCGGTGGCCTGCACTTGGGTGATGCCGTTACTGGTCGGCAAGGAATTGATCGGCGTCGTCAAAATGACCGATTTATTGGGTTCGGCACAAATGCGCGACTATCTACAACCCTTTCTTTCGCATATGGCCTTGATCTTGAATAACGAAATCAAGACGCGTGTCGCCGAAACCGCCAACCGGGCCAAAAGTAACTTTCTGGCGACGATGTCGCACGAAATCCGCACGCCGCTGAACGGTATTCTGGGCATGGCCCAATTATTGAGCCTGCCGGGCGGCAATCCGGAGAAGCATCGGGAATACGCCCAAACGATATTGACCTCCGGGCAAACCCTGTTGGCCTTGTTGAACGATATCCTCGATCTTTCCAAAATCGAGGCCAGCAAGCTGGAATTGGTGCAAGTCGCCGTCGCGCCGGCCGTGATCATCGAAGAAACGCGTCAGCTTTACGCCGAGAGCGCCCGCCAAAAAGGTTTGTCGCTACACGCCGATTGGCTGGCGGAGCCCGACCGGCATTATTTGCTCGATCCGGTGCGCTTGCGGCAAATGCTGTCGAATTTGCTGAGTAACGCGATCAAATTTACCGAGCGCGGCGAAATTCGGATCGAAGGTCGGGAATGGGTCGGCGAAACCGGCGCTACCGAATTGGAGTTTTCGGTCAGCGATACCGGCATCGGTATCCCGGCGGAGCAACAAGCACTGCTGTTCAAGCCGTTCACTCAGATCGATACCGGTGCCGCCCGCCGATTCGGCGGCACCGGCTTGGGCCTATCCATCGTACGGCGTTTCGCCGAACTGATGCACGGATGCGCCGGCGTCGACAGCGCGGCGGGCTCGGGCGCCCGGTTTTGGTTTCGGGTGCGCGGCGAGCCGACGGAGGTCGAGCCGGCAGCCGATCCAATGCCGTCGGTCGGCGAACCCCGCCGGCAACTCGTCGAGCCGACCGATGGGCGGATACCGAATATCTTGATCGTCGACGACGATAAAACCAATCGGGCGGTCGTCGAAGCGATGTTGTCCGACCAGCGGGTTAGGCTGATCAGTGCCGAGGATGGCCGGCGCGCGCTCGCGGTGCTGGCCGAACAGGCTGTCGATCTGGTGTTGATGGATTGCCGCATGCCGGACATGGACGGCTACGAAGCAACCCGGTGTCTGCGGCAACGGGAAGTTGGGGAAGGCGTGCGGCGCGTGCCGGTCGTGGCGCTGACCGGTCATGCCTTTGCCGAAGATCGGCAGCGTTGTCTGGATGCCGGGATGGATGCCGTATTGGTCAAGCCCTTGGAGCTGAGCGCCTTGAACGGCCAACTCGCCCGGTTTTTGCCCGGATGGCACACTGTCGAAGCGGCGGCAACCGTGCCTGAATCCGCCGTGCAACTGGACTCGGAGCGGATCGCGGTTATGTTGGATGAACTGGACGGGCTATTGGAAAAAAATCTGTTCAACGCGGTCGGCAAATACCAGGCCTTACAACAGTTGCTGCAAGGCAGTCCGCTGCAAAACCGGTTTCTGGCGGTGGGGCAAGCGATCAACGACATGAGTTTCGACCGGGCGCTGGTCCGGCTACGGGCTTTGCGAGCCGAAACCTCGACCGGGAGCGGTCCGCTATGAGCGAACGTCAACTAAAAATCCTCGCGATCGACGATACGCCAGCCAATTTGGCCTTGTTGGGCATGGCGTTGCAGGACGAATATTCGGTTCAAATCGCCACGTCCGGCGCGAAAGGTCTGGCGCTGGCTCAGGACGACCCACCCGATTTGGTGTTGCTGGACATTATGATGCCCGACATGGACGGTTTTGAGACCTGCCGACGCTTTAAGGCGGATGCCGGCTTGAAGGACATACCCATCATTTTCGTGACGGCTCTCAACGAGAAAAATACCGAAATGGCCGGGCTGGCCTTGGGGGCCACCGACTATTTGACCAAGCCCATCGACATCAATGTCGCCAGATTGCGGATTCATAATTTGCTGGAACGGGAGCGCTTGCGGATGGCGCTGCTGGCGCGGGAGGCCGAGCAGCGCTTGGCGGCCAGCGTGTTCGCCCACACCCATGACGGCATCGTGATTAGCGATGCCGACAATCTGATTATCGATGTGAATGCGTCGTTTACCCGAATCACCGGTTATCAGCGCGACGAGGTGTTGGGGCTAAATCCGCGGGTCCTGAAATCCGGCCGCCAGCCGGCCGAGTTTTACCAGACGATGTGGCACACGCTGTTGGAACAAAACTATTGGCATGGCGAGCTGTGGAATCGCCACAAGAGCGGCCGGCATTACGCGGTACTCAGTTCGATTTCGGTGGTGCGCGATCAGAACGGCGCGATTCACCACTTCATCGGTCTGTTTGCCGACATCACTCAGTTGAAAAACCACGAGCACGATCTGGAGCAAATCGCTCATTTCGATCCGTTGACCGGGATTCCCAATCGCTTGCTGCTGGTCGACAGGCTGACTCAGGGGATTGCCCAGACCCGGCGTTCGGGACGGCAGATGGCGGTTTGCTATTTGGACCTGGACGGTTTCAAGCCGATCAACGACAGTTACGGTCACGAATTGGGCGATCAGCTGTTGATTGCGATTGCCCGGCGCATAACCGAATGCTTGCGGGCGGGCGACACCGTGGCGCGGATCGGCGGCGACGAGTTTGTCTTGCTGTTGCTGGACTTGCCCGATCGCGACGAATGCGAATCGATTTTGCAGCGGGTTTTGGCTGCGGTGGCCAGGCCGTTTTTGATCGACAATCTGGCCTTACGGGTGTCGGCCAGCATCGGTTTTACCTTGTTTCCGGATGACGACGCCGATGCCGATACCTTGCTGCGGCATGCCGATCAAGCTATGTACGGCGCGAAACACGCCGGCAAGAATCGTCACAATTTGTTCGATCCGGCGTCGGATAAGGCCGCACACGAGCGAGGCAGGGCGTTGGCCGACGTCGAACGAGCCTTGCGCAACCAAGAGTTCGAGTTATTTTTTCAGCCCAAGGTCAATATGCGCACCGGCAAGGTGCTCGGCGCCGAGGCCTTAATCCGTTGGCGCCATCCGCAACGCGGGCTGTTATTGCCCCAAGAGTTTTTACCGGTCGCCGAAAACAGCGATTTGATCGTCGAGATTGGCGATTGGGTTTTGCGCAGCGTGCTGGATCATCTGGAAGAATGGCGGCGAAACGGCTTGACGATCAAGATCGGGATCAATATCGCGCCGCGGCATTTGCTGCGCGAGGATTTCACCAGGCGCTTGGCGGCGCATCTGAACGACCACCCCGACTTGCCGGCCTCTTGTCTGGAATTGGAGATTCTGGAGACCGCCGCGCTCGCCGACATCGGCCGGGTTTACCAGGTCATGCGCGAATGCCAGAAGATGGGCGTCACGTTCGCGCTCGACGATTTCGGTACCGGTTACTCGTCGTTGACCTATTTGAAAGCCTTGCCGGCCGAAGTACTGAAGATCGATCAATCCTTTATCCGCGATATCTTGCGCGATCCCGAAGACTTGGCGATCGTCGAGGGCATCATCAACCTGTCCGGCAGCTTTCGCCGCCAGGTGGTGGCCGAGGGCGTGGAGAGCGTCGAGCAGGGTTTACAACTGTTGAAACTGCGTTGCGAACAGGCGCAGGGCTTTTGTATTGCCAGACCGATTCCGGCCGCGCGATTGGCCGATTGGATCGCCAATTGGCAGCCGAATCCCCAGTGGCTGGATTTGGGGAATGGTTTGGCCTCGGACCAGGAATGAACGCGAAATCTTGGCGCGGCCAAGCTCAGCGTTTCCAGTCGTTGAGCGGCTCGTTGTCGTCCAGGTCGGCGGGATCGAGAATAATCGAACCGTCGGGCCCCCAGTTGACCTTGGTGATGCCAGGTTCTTCGGCTTCCAGGGCGCGTAGAATCGCCTCTTGCTGGTCGAGGCGGGTTTGTTGGTCGCGGACCTGATCGGCCAGTCGCCGGTTTTCCAACAACACCCGTTTCAATTCCAGACCTTTTTCGACGGCGTTGACGATTTCGTGGTTGTTCCAGGGTTTGTTCAAGAATCGGAATACCCCGATCTCGTTAATAGCCTGTTGCGTGGCTTCCAAGTCGGCGTAACCGGTCAGGATCAGTCTAACGGCGTCCGGCTGTAGAACCATGAATTTCATTAAAAAACTGATACCATCCATGCCTGGCATCCGGTAATCGCTGATCACCAGGTCGAACGGTTGCTTGCCGGCGAGCACCAGCGCCTGCTCGCCGCTGTCGGCGGATACGACCTGGTAGGGGCGCAGCAGCCGGTTCAGGGCTTTTAGGATGTTGGGTTCGTCGTCGACGATCAGGATGCGGGCGGGTTGGGCGTTCATCGGCGTAGGGAGGCGGGTCGTTGGCTCGTTGCGTCAATAACATAATCATAGTTAGGGTTTTCGCGGCCGTGTACAAGCAAAACAACTTTTTTCGATATACCTTGACCTTCGAGGACGGTAGTTCTCGGGATTTGCTGCTGGAGATCGACGCGGGTTCGGAAACGTTGGTCGCGCCGCCGCCGGAGGCCCCGCCGTTCTGGAGCAAGCTGGATTATCAGCAGTGCGAAAACTGCCCGTTGTCGGTCGAGCGTTCGCCGTTTTGCCCGGTGGCGATCAATTTGATTTCGTTGATCGAGTGGAGCGGGACTTTGGTTTCCTATACCAATGTCAAGGTGGAAGTCGTCACCACCGAGCGTAGCGTCAGCGGCGAAACCACGCTGCAGCGCGCGTTGAGTTCCATCCTCGGTTTGATCATGGCAACCAGTCCTTGTCCGCATACTGAATTTCTGAAACCGATGGCGCATTTTCATTTGCCGCTGGCCAGTGCCGAGGAAACGGTTTACCGGACGACGTCGATGTTTTTGCTCGCGCAATATTTCTTGCACAAGGACGGCCGCGAGGCGAGGTTGGAGCTGGACAGACTGAGCGACATTTACGAACAGTTGCAGATCGTCAATCGAGCCCTGACGCGGCGCTTCAAGGCGGCGAGCAGTCAGGACGCCACCGTCAATGCGATCATCGTGCTCGATCTGCTATCGCAATCGGTGACCTGGTCCATCGAGGACGGCCTGGAAGACCTGCGTTATTTGTTCAAACGTTACGGCGTGAAATGAGCGGCGTTGCCCGCTAGACCCGGATACGCAGCACCAGGTTTTTGCTGCGCTTGCGCATGTCCAGGATACTATCCACCTGAGCGGCGGTCAGGATCGTGTTCTTTAGGTATAGCACGTCGTTGCAGATGATTTCGGCGGCTTCCATGCCGGCTTGCAATTGGGTCCAGGAAATTTCGATGACCGGCCGCGTGTCTTCGACACTGGTTTCCGACAACAATCGCAAGAAGGACTCGACGACATCCGGATCGTAATCGCTGTGTTTGCGCAACAGCAAGCGGCTTTTGGCCTGGTCTACCGTCATCGCCGAGCCGGTGATGAAACCGTCCAGAAAGCAGATATAGTCGCGGACCACCGCCAGGATGCGGGAGCCCAGCGGAATTTCCGAACCGTGCAGCGAGTTGGGTTCGCCGGAACCATCGAAATGTTCGTATTGGTGGTGGATGATATTGGCGGCATTTTGCAGGGCGTCGATGCCTTGCAGCAGATTGAAACCTTCCCGGCCGTTTTGCAAATAGCGCTTCTTGTCGTGGCTGGACATCAGGTGCAGCGGTTGCCGCAGCAATTCGTCCGGCAGGCTCATTTTGCCGATCTGCGCCAACAGGCCCGCATAGAGTACATCGCGTGCTTCGTCGGCGCTCAAGCCCAGCCGCTGCGCGACATTGCGGGCGTTTTCGGCGATGAACAACGAATGGCCGCTCTTGATGCCGGGTCGCATTTCGACGATTTTGGCGAAGACTTTTACCGAATCCACATACTGCCGCTTCAAGGCATTGTGAGCTTGATCCAGCTTTTGCAACGACAGCCGCAGCTGTTCGGTACGATGCTCGACTTTTTCCTCGAGATGGACGTTGAGTTCCTTAAGCTCCTCGTTTTGGCGGTTGATGATCCCGAACAGACGCTGGCGTTCGTCGCGCAGACGCTTTTGCTCGACGGCGTTGTTGACCAGAATTTTCAGTTCGTTGTCTTCCCACGGCTTGCTGCAATAGCAATAAATCCGTCCCTTGTTGACCGCCGCCACAGTCGATTCCAGATCGGCGTAGCCGGTTAATAGAATACGGACCGTGTCCGGCCAGCGCTCGGCGACGCGGGTCAGGAATTCGGCGCCGTCCATTTGCGGCATGCGCATGTCCGAAATGATCAAGTCGATAGGTTGATGGGCCAAAACTTCCAGCGCTTCGGCGCCGCTTTCGGCGGTTTCCACCCGATAATCGCCGCCGCGAAACAGCCGTCGCAGGGCCTTCAGAATGTTGGCTTCATCGTCGACGAACAGCAGATTGATCGGCGCGGCGGCGGATTCGGTGGCGGTCGGGTCGGTCATGGTCGTTACCTTGCCTGCGGCGGATTAGCGGATGGGTAGGCACACCCGAAACCGGCTGCCCTGTCCGGGCGTCGATTCCAGTTCGATGCGGCCTCGGTGATCCTGGACGATTTTGTAAGAGAGCGACAGCCCCAAGCCCGTTCCCTTGCCGACCGGTTTGGTCGTGAAAAACGGATCGAAGATTTTATTGCGGATGTCGGCCGGAATGCCGCGGCCGCTGTCCTCGATCTCTACCCACAGCCAATCGTTGTCTTGGTAACCGGTCCGTATCGTGATTTTGCCGAAGTCGTCGATGGCTTGCGCGGCGTTGACCAATAGATTCATGAATACTTGGTTCAGTTGGGCGCCGACGCAGGCGAAGGGTTTGAGTCCGGCGTATTCCTTGACGACTTCGGCCTTATATTTTAGCTCGTTGTTGATAATGTTCAGCGTGGCGTTCAAGCCGGCTTCCAAATCGAACGGCGCCAGCTCCTGGGTATCGATCCGCGAGAAATCGCGCAGGTCCTGAACGATTTTTTTGGCGCGCACCGCGCCTTCCATTGCCTCGTTTACCAGATCCGGCAGATCGCTTTTGATAAAGGCAAGGTCCAGCGATTTTTGCAGGTTGCGAAAGGTTTGAGCTTCGGCGTGATCGGCCGGCAATTGGCCCGCCAAGCGTTCGCCGGCTTCGCTCAGTTTCAACAGGTCTTGCAGATATTGGCGCAGCGTGTTCAGATTCGAGTAAATATAGCCGAGCGGATTGTTGATTTCATGGGCCACGCCGGCCGCCAGTTGGCCTATCGACGCCATTTTTTCCGATTGCAGCAGGTGGTTTTGCGCTTCCTTGAGTTGTTGGTTCAGCAAGCTTTCCTGGTTTTTCTCGATCAGCAGCGTTTCGTTGGCGATCCGCAATTCCTGAGTGCGCTGTTCGACTAAGCCTTCCAACGCCGTTTCGGCTTGTTTTTGCACGCTGATGTCCATGCCGCAGCCCATCAGGCCGGCAAACCGGCCGTTGCCGCGTAGCCTGGGAACCGCGGTTTCCAGCACCCAGATCGGTGGCTTGCCGGCGGGCAGCAGCCGGTATTCGAGCTGTACCGCTTGTAAATCCACCGCCGCCTGCAAATAGCTTTGTCTGACCCTGGCTCGGTCTTGCGCGTCGATCAATTGCATCCAATTTTCCAGGTTCAGTTCGGTTTTCGCCAAGCCCAAGGTCTCCAGCCAATAGCGATTGCAGAAAATCGGAACGTGCTGGGCATTGGTGATCCAGATCAGCGCCGGCAACAGGTCGGCTAGCGCTCGAAAGCGAGTTTCGCTCTCTCGTAACGCCGAATATAAGTTGCTTTGCATGATGTCGGTCTGCTGTTGCTTCAGCGCTTCCGGATTGTCCGGATGCGTGTCGTTGATGGCCTGAGCCATCTTCTTGTCGGCGTAGAGAATGTGCGACGATAGCCAGCCGACCAGAAATTCCAGCAAGGCATTGGACACCCGATCGGGTTCGGCGATGGCTTTTTGTTGCTCGGCCACTACGGTAGCGACGAAGTCTCGGTGTTGCTGGCAATGCAGCTCGAAGTCGTCGGCGGCGTAATTGCCGGCCCGCATCAGCTCTTCTTCGTGCTTGAAATGGTAATCGGTGTAATCGATCAATGCCGCGACCAGATCCAAGATAGCGCGAGGCTCGTCGCCGACCGCGACCGCCTCGTCCAGCCGGTTGAGGATTTCCACCAACCGCCGGTGTTGGGCATCGACGGAAGGAATGCCGACATTGAGCTGATTGCTCCAGGTTAATATAGCCATGGATGTATTAACATTGGTTCTCTGGATTTGAAGGCCGGATAATACCCGGAGAATGATTTAACAAACAGGGTTGTCGGCCGAGGAGCCTCAGCCTTTAGCTCATACCCTCATAACTGTAAGCGATCCGATGGACATTGCAACTTCCGATACCGATTCTAACGCGACCGTCCTGTTGGTCGACGACGATCCGACCAATCTGACGGTATTCGGACAGGCGCTGGCACCGTATTACGACGTGCTGGTGGCCAATTCGGGCGAACGGGCCTTGCAACTGATACGGGCCGGCGGATGTCCGGACTTGATTCTGCTCGACGTGATGATGCCGGACATGGACGGCTATCAAGTCATCGAACGCTTGAAGGCCGATCCGGCCACCGCCGCGATACCGGTGATCTTCGTCACGGCGCTCACCTCGGGCAGCGACGAAGAACGCGGCCTGCAATTGGGCGCGGTGGATTACATCAATAAACCCTGCCATTTGTCGATCTTGTTGGCCAGGGTGCGCACTCATCTGGAACTGAAGAAATCCCGGGATTGGTTGCAAAATCAAAACGCGTTTCTGGAGGCCGAAGTACAACGCCGGCAACAGGAAAATCAACACGTGCATCTGCAATTGCTGCAATCGGAAAAAATGGCGGCGATCGGTCAATTGGCGGCCGGCGTGGCTCACGAAATCAATAATCCGATCGGCTTCGTCACGTCCAATCTGAATGCGTTAAACGACTATATCGCCGATCTGTTTGCCGTGCTCGACGCCTGCGACGCGGCGGTGGCGGGCGGTCAAACCGATAGCGACGCATTGGCGCGGGCTCGCGCGCTAAAACAGGCCAAGAATTTGGCATTTCTACGCAACGACATACCCGAATTGATCGCCGAATCGCGGGAAGGTTTGGCGCGGGTCAGGCGCATCATCCAGGATTTGAAGGACTTCTCCCACGCGGACGAAAACCTGTGGGAAACGGCCGATTTGCATAAGGGTCTGGATTCGACGCTCAACATCATTTGGAACGAGCTGAAATACCATTGCACCGTCAGCAAACAATACGGCGAAGTGCCGCCCGTCCATTGTCTGCCGTCACAGCTGAACCAAGTATTCATGAATCTGCTGATCAACGCCGGCCAAGCCATCAAGACCACGGGCGAGATCGCGATTCGCACCGGTACGGCCGGCGCCGAAGCGTGGGTGGAGATCGCCGATACCGGCGAAGGCATAGCTCCCGAACATCTAAACCGTCTGTTCGAGCCGTTTTTTACCACTAAGCCGGTCGGAAAGGGGACGGGCTTGGGGCTGTCGGTATCGCAAAACATCATCAAAAAACACGGCGGACGGCTGGAAGTCAGTAGCGAACTCGGGCGGGGATCGACGTTTCGAGTCGTGTTGCCTATCTCCCAAACATAAGAAACCCGGCCGCGCGGGCGCGGCCGGGTCTGCCGTCAGTCGTTGCGTTGGCGTAGATGATCGCAGGATTCGTCCACGCCGTGGCGGTCGATATCGCAGACCGATTCCAGCCACATCGCGTTGATGATCGCAAAAGCGGCGGCGAAGCCGACGCCGAGTATCCAGGCAAAGTACCACATAGTGTGTCTCCGGTTTAGTAAAGAGTATGGCTGTCGTTCAGAACGGTTTCCTCGGTAACGCTGCCCCAGATCACTTTGTAAACAAAACGGGTGTACAGCAATACGATGGGCAGGAATACCACGGTGATCCAGAACGCCCACAACAAGGTGGTGTGACTGGAACTGGCGTCCCATAGCGTCAAACTGGAGCCCGGATCGGTGGACGAAATCAGCAAGAACGGAAATAGGCCGAAGCCGACCGTCAGCGCGATGCCGGCGATACCCAAGCTGCTGAACCAGAACGCCGCGCCCCGCGATTCGCCCTTGCCCAATAGCCAAGCGGCGAACAGACCGGCGAAACCGGCCACCGGCGCCAGCCACATCCACGGGTAGGCCATGAAGTGCTGGAACCAGCCGGCACCGGCCGCCACCACGGTTTTACGCAAGGGGTTGGAAGGCGCGTCGCCGGCCGCCATTTGCGTGATTTCCGGGCGCTCCAGGCCGAAGAACACCCACAGCGTGACAGCCAGTAGCGCCGTTAACAGCAGCGGTCCCAATAGCTCGACGGCTAATACCGCGCGATGATGTATTGTGCCCTCGCTGCGCCATTTCAAGAACAGCGCGCCGTGGAAGGTGGTCAACAACAAGCCGGTGACGCCGCACAGTAGCGCGAACGGGCTCAGCAGGCCCAGGAAGGTGCCGTCGTAAAAGGTGCGCAGGTCTTGGTCCAGATGGAACGGCAGCCCCAGGATCAGATTGCCGACCAGTACGCCCAGCAACACCGGCGGCAAGGTGCCACCCAGGAACAAACACCAATCCCAAGTGTTACGCCAGGTTGGGTCTTCGATCTTGCTGCGGTAGTCGAAGCCGGCCGGCCGGAAAAACAACGAGAACAGCACCAGCAACATGGCCGCGTAAAGGCCGGAGAACAGCGTGGCATAAACCGCCGGCCAGATAGCGAACACCGCCCCGCCCAACAGGATCAGCCAAACCTGATTGCCTTCCCAGGTGGCGCCGACCGTGTTGATGATGACGCGACGCTCGATGTCGTTGCGGCCGATAAAGGGTAACAGCGTGCTGACGCCGAAATCGAAGCCTTCGGTCAGCGCGAAGGCGATGCCGACGACGCCGATGAACAGCCACCAGATGACTCTTATGGTTTCGTAATCGAACATGACTTACTCCTGTGGGTGTGTAGATTGCGCGTTGCGGCCGCGATGACCTTGGCGCGTGTCGCGCATGCGACCGGCATCGCCGGCGGGTCCGTCATGCTCGCATTTCATGGCTTGTCCGCCGACGGCGTGGCGGGCGTGATCGCTGAGCTGAGCGCCGAAAAAGCGGTGGATCGCGTCGACCAGGGCCGGCTGCTCCGCCGAATATTCGATTTCGGCGCCATTGGGCAACTCGCGGTAATCGAATCGCACCGCGCCTGCCGCGGCGGCCAATTCCGCCAGGCCCGGCATGTCGTCGCCGTGTATTCGCCGCTGTCTGGAAAAGTCGCCCTTGCGGAAGCCGGCGCTGATGTCGGCCAAATGTTGACGAATCAGACTGATTTGCTCGGCGTCGTTGGCGTCCTTGGCAATCACTTGCTGCAGACCGCCGTGTTCGGTCTTTTCGAACACATGCAGGGTTTTGTCCAACGCGAACGGCATGACGTGGCCGCCGCGTTCGGCGACCTGGTCCAAACGGGCCGGACTGGCCGGCGGTTGTGCCTGGCTGGTGCCGGCCGAGACGACGATCGCCAGGGCTAGCAGAGATGGATGGATATGCTTCATTCGATTCTCCTATTTATCGACGATGGCTCACTCAGTGGGCGCCAGCCACGGCCGCGCCGCGCTCTAAACAATACCGGCCGGTGTGCAGACTGCTAGGCCCGAGCCGGACATACTTCAGCATCAAATACATCTCGATAATCAGCAGTACCGTATAGAACAGCGCGAAACCGGCCAAGCTGAACCAGAGCTGGCCGGCTTCCAGGTTGGACACGCTCAGATGGGTAGGCAACACGCCGGAAATGGTCCAGGGTTGGCGGCCGACTTCGGCGACAAACCAGCCGGTTTCCGCGGCGATCCACGGCAGCGGTATGCACCAAACCGCCATCCGCATCAGCCAGCGTTTTTGATCGGCGACGCGGGTTGCACAGTAATAGAACGCCATCGCGAAGATGAACAGCATCGTAAAGCCGCAGGCGACCATGATCCGGAAGGTCCAGAACAGCGGCGCGACGCGGGGGATGGTATCGTCGGCGGCCTTTTCTATCATCGCCGGCGTGGCGTCCGCGACCTTTTCGGTGTACTTTTTCAACAGCAGGCCGTAACCGAGGTCTGCCTTATGTGCGTCGAATGCCGTTTTGGCGCTCAGGTCGCCGCCCCGCAGTTTCTGCAATTCGGCGTAGGCGATCATGCCGCTCTTGATGCGCTCGGCACTTTCGCCGCGCAAGTCTTTCAGCCCCTTGACGTCCTCGTCGATCGAGCGGGTGGCGATCAAGCCCAGTACGAACGGTATCTTGATCGCATAGTCGGTATGTTGGCTTTCCTGATCCGGGAAACCGAATACGGTAAAGCTAGCGGGGGCGGGGTGGGTGTCCCATTCGGCTTCGATGGCCGCCAGCTTGATTTTTTGGGTTTCACCCGAGGTATAACCGCTCTCGTCGCCGAGTACGATCACCGACAGGATGGACGCCAAGCCGAAGGCCGAGGCGATCGAAAACGAGCGTCTGGCAAAGCCGATGTCGCGCTTGTTCAGCAAATACCAGGAGCTGATGCCTAGCACGAACATCGAGGCGGTCACGTAGCCGGCCGCCACGGTATGCACGAACTTGACTTGGGCGACCGGGTTGAAGAACACGTCGGCGAAGCTGGTCATTTCCATGCGTAGCGTTTCGTAGTTGAATTCGGCGCCGACCGGAAATTGCATCCAGCCGTTGGCAATCAAAATCCACAGTGCCGACACGTTGGTTCCGATCGCCAGCAGCCAAGTCACGCTCAAATGTTGCACCTTGGACAGTTTATCCCAGCCAAAGAAGAACAGGCCGACGAAGGTCGATTCCAGAAAGAACGCCATCCAGCCTTCGCTAGCCAGCAGCGGTCCGAAGATGTCGCCGACATAGTGCGAGTAATACGACCAGTTGGTGCCGAATTGAAACTCCAGCGTCAGACCGGTCGTCACCCCCATCGCGAAGTTGATGCCGAACAGCTTGCCCCAATAGCGGGTCATGTCTTTATAGACTTCCTTGCCGGTCATCACGTACACCGATTCCATGATGCCGAGAATAAAGGTCATGCCCAGCGTTAGCGGCACGAATAAAAAGTGGTACAGCGCGGTTAGACCGAACTGCATGCGGGACAGCATGACTATATCGTCACCGAACATGGTTGGACTCCTTTACGGTTGTGGTGGAAAGCGTTGCCGGCGTCGCGGCGGGTAGGGCCAGTCGGGCGGCGATGTCCGGCGGCCCGGCCGGACGGTCGAGCCAGCGGAACAGTAAAAACCAAAGGCCGATCAAGAACAGCAACTTAATCAGCAGGGCGAAGCCAATCTCCCAACGCAGTAATCCGGCGCGGGGCAAGTCGGGCGGTATGGGTTTGACGTTTTGCATGAGTTTGACTCCGTGGGTCCGTGTGCTTAGTTGTCGTCGGTGGGTTTGCGGATGATCCGGGTGGCGATCGCCAGCATCAGGATGGCGCCGGCAATCATCAAAATGCCGGGTCCCGCCTGGTGGTGGGCTTGAATATCGCCGATTAGCAGTCGGGCCAGCGCGGTGATCGCGATGTAAATCAAGCAACGTACCGGCATCAGATTGGTTTTAAAATAAATGCCGACCATCGCGCCCAGTTCCAGATAAATAAACAACAGCAAGATGTCGCCTATCGTGGCGTGGCCCTGCATCATCATGCCGCCATATGCCACGACCGCCGACCAGACGATGCTGGCGCCAATCACGAACAGGGCCAGGTAATGAAAGGCTTCGATCAACAGGTTGCCGATTTGGTCGGCCCTGACCTTGTTGCGTTCGTACCAAAGGTCGAAACGTTGCGGTTGCATGCGGCTTTCCTCAGTGCATTTGGCCGTGCATGGCCGCCGCCGGGTCGGCCGGAGCCGCTTTCAACATTTTCATGCCGCGCATGCCCATCATCACCCCCATCGTGATCAGCAACAGCGCCGACACTTTGAGCAATTGCCGCATCACGCCGGCCGGCAACAGCGTGGCGAACAGGCCGAAGCCCAACAAGGGCGGCAGGGTGCCGAGACCGAATAAGGTCAAAATCGTCGCGCCTTGCAGCGGATCGCCGCTACCGGCCGCCATCACGTACATGGCTTGCAACGGTCCGCAGCCCAGCAACAATCCCGTCAACAGGCCGGTCGCCAACGGGCTGCGCGGCCGCCGGCGTAGCCCCTCGCGGACTTGCCGGTTCAACCCGGCCGGTCCGCGTAAACCAAAATGCCGCAACCAACCGAAGACATTCAGCATTTTCAGCCCGTACAGCACCAAGAACAGACTGGCCGCCAACGCGGCAACGGCGCGCATCGTCGGCGTAATCGCGATCAAGGCGCCCAGCAAGCCGAATCCGGCGCCGATCACGGCATAGGAAGCGGTTTTACTCAAGCCGTACACCAAGTGAGACAGTGCTTGCCGAAATTTACCGCTTGTCGGATCGGTGTAGCCGACCACGAAGCCGCCGCACATGCCGATACAGTGAAAGCCGGTCAAAAAGCCCAGACCCAACAACAGACCGCGGTCCATGTGCGGTCCGATTTGCCGCATCACGTCCGGCATCAGACTTTTGCCCCAAAACGTCACGCCGCCGACGCCGATCAAGAGCAGCACAAACGCCGACATGCTCCAAACGCGACCGACTCCGGCGGCGGCCGGCCGCGGATCGGCTTGGTAGCCGCGCGCCGCCAACGCGGCTTGCACGCGGTGTAGATCGATCAAGCGGTTGTCGTAGCTAAATTTGGCCTGGTGCTCCGCATAGCTGACCGCATCGACCTGAACGCCGGGCAGGGCTTGCAAAATATCCGCGATGGCCGCTTCGCAACCGCCGCAATGCATGCCTTCAATGTTGAGTTGTACTTTTTCCACCGACATGATTCGATCCTCCGCTATCTTGGGCGAAGCGCTATTCCACCAGGAAGTCGCGCATCATCCCCATGTCTTCGTGTTCCAGGTTGTGGCAGTGATACATGAACAAGCCCTTGAAATCCTGGAACGGTTTGATCATTTTTATCCGTTCGCCCGGCATGACCAACACGGTGTCTTTCCAGCCGCTATCGATAAAGCCGTCCTTGACTGACGCGTAATCCGCGCTTACGCCGGCCGTGTCGCGCTCGAGAATCTGGAATTGCTGACCGTGCAAATGGATGGGGTGGGCCATCGCCATCATCATGCCCATATTGCCGCCCATGCCGTGCCGCCCCATGCCCATCATCCCGCCGCGACCCATTCCGCCGTGCGCATGAAAAATTTCCAGGGTTTGCAAAGTGTCGACCTGGATGCGTTCGCCGGGCTGGATGTCGTTGAACGCGTAAGGCCTATCGTTCAGCACCATGCGCATCGGGCCCTCCGAGATACCGATCGGGACGGGTTGTCGCGGATTGGCGGTATCGGTCGGCCGATAGCGTTTAATAGTAGACAATTTGTGAGGTAATGCCGGACTGTCGCCGGCCGGTCGTGCTATCCGCACTTGAAAAATCGGGTAATCGCCGCCAACCGGCAGCGCCGAGCCGTGCATGCCGCCCATCATTCGCTCGCCCATTCCGGGCAATACGCCGGAAAAAGAACGGCTGCGCATCGTTAACCGCGTTCCGACTTTACGCCCGCTGAAATCCGCCCAGACGTCGATACGTTCGCCGGGTGCCAGCATCACGTAAGGTTTGTCGATCGGTGTTTCCAGCAAACCACCGTCGCAACCGATGACGGTGACGGGGCTAGCGTCGTCCCAAGCCAGTTTGTAGATGCGCGCCGTTGAGCCGTTGAGGACGCGGAAACGGTAAGCCCGAGCGTCGGCGTCGAGCTGAAAATCGGGGCGACCGTTGACCAGAATTCGGTCGCCGTAGAATCCCATCATTCGGTCGTGCATGTGGCTGGCGTATACCAGTTGGTTTTGCCCGTCGAAGCGGCGGTCTTGGATCACGATGGGAATTTCGTATTCGCCGTCCGGCAGTCCCAGTCGGCGTTCTTCGGAGTCATTCACCAGAATGGCGCCGGCCAAGCCTTGGTAGACATGCTTGCCGGTCAAATTGTGGGTGTGCGGATGGTACAGGTTCATGCCCGCCCGGTTGCGCATCTCGAATTCGTAAACGTAGGTCTCGCCGGCGGCAATCTCGTAGAGCGGATGCCCGTCCATCTCGGCCGGTACGTGCAGGCCGTGCCAATGGGTGATGGTGGGGCCATGCAGCCGGTTGCGCAGATTGATGCGAATTTTTTGGCCGGTTTCGAAACGCAACAGCGGCCCCAGATAAGAATCCGGCAATTCGGTCAACGTGCCGGCGGGGCCCTTCAGCAGTTTTCCCGTGTACTTTAATACCCGCGTCGGCTGGCCGGGCAATATCGTTTGAGTCGCTTGCTGGCAGATCAAGTCGAGTTCGACGTCCGGGTGAAAGTTGGCCGAAGCCTGACGCGGCGGCGTTTTCGGCATGTCGCCCATGCCTTCCATCGCCCGCGCCAAGCCGGGCATCGCTGCCCAAGCCATCAGACCCGCACCTGCTTGCGCGAAAAAATGCCGACGCGCACGGCTGAACGTTTGAGACATATTCCCCCCCTCGAACCTCGGTTATCGTTATTATCCGCCCGGCGATTCCGGCACGGCGGCCGTCCCTGGGTCGGCGCGAAACGCCGTGGCGTTCGCGGTCGAGCGCTTAGCGTCTCCGCGCTTCGCGATTAATGCGTCAGTGGCCGTTTAGCCGGCGCGCCAGGCGGCCGGCGATGAATTCGTCCGCCAATCAGCAACAAGGTCAGCAAAATGGCGATGCCGGCCAACAAGCGGTTGACATGCGCGCGATCGGCTATCAAGTCCTGCAATTCGCTCCATAGTTCGGCGGTCACGGCGTTGGACAGAACGTACCCGGCCACCAGCAGTACGAACCAGCCGAAACCGCGCCGCAAGGCCGCCGGACTTAAGTAGTTCGACAACCAACCGCCGAGCAAACTGCCGACCACCGCGCCGCCGGTAAAGGTCAAGGTCAACGTCAAATCCAGCTCGGCATGATTGCTGTAACCGGCCAAGCCGGCTACCGCGTTGATGACGATGATCAGCAGCGAGGTGCCGATGGCCGCGGTCATCGGCAAATCCACCAGCAACACCAGCGCGGGCACGATCAAAAAGCCGCCGCCGACACCGACCAAACCGGTCAGGCCGCCGACCAGCAAGCCGTCGAACAACAGGCGCGGGTAGGGCGTATTTAGCGGGCACAGACCGCCTGAAACGACTTCGTCGGGTCGAGGCGGCCGCTTGTTGGCGATCATCGCCAAGGCCGTTACCAATGTCACCAGCCCGAACAAGGCCATCAGCAGGTCGCCGGAGAATTGGCCGGCCAACCGGCCGCCGCCGAAGGCGCCCAGCATGCCGGCGGTACCGAAGGCCAGCGCGCTCTTCCAGCAAACATGGCCGCGCCGGGCGTGCGGAATCAAGGCCATCAGACTGGAGATGCCGACCACGACGAACGAGGTGGCGATGGCGGTTTTCGGCGCGACGTGCAGCAAGTAAACCAATACCGGCACGGTCAGAATCGAACCGCCGCCGCCCAACAGGCCCAGCAGCAACCCGATCGCAATCGCCAACGCGAAGGCCGTGATCATGGCTTAGGCTCCGGCTTCGGTCATGCCGCAGGATTGGTTGGCCGGTAAAGCTTGGTCGATGAAGCGCGGATAGGCCAGTTTCAGTTCCGCCATGATCGCGATGAATTCCTCGCGGCTACGGCCTTGGCCGATGCGCGGGTTTTTGGCCATCTCCTGCTTGATGGTCGAGACCGTATTGCCTTGGTAGTCATGCCCCGGATACACCAGCGTGTCCGGAGCCAACGTGAATAGTTGGCCGGTGATGCTGTCGTAGAGTTGGCCGGCGTTGCCTTGTTGAAAGTCGCTCCGGCCGCTGCCGCCGATCAACAACGCATCGCCGGTGAACACCCGGTCGCTCATCACGTAGGATACGCAGCCGGCGGTATGGCCCGGCGTATGGCGGACTTCGAAGTCCAGGTCGCCGATTTGCAGTGGCACGCCGTGGGTGACCAACAAGTCGGCGCACATCGCGCCGGCGTCGCGATGCACGACGCTTTTGCTGCCCAAGGTTTCCCGCAAGCGGCCGGCGCCGGTAATGTGGTCGGCGTGGACGTGGGTTTCCATCGTGTATACCAGCTTCAGGTTCAAGCTGGTCAGCAAATCGATGTAAGCGGGTACTTCCGACGAGACCGGGTCGATCAGACAGGCGCGGCGGGTACGTTCGCAACCGAGCAAATAGGTATAGGTGGAAGTTTCGGGTTCGAAGAGTTGGCGGAAAAGCATCGTCGTTCTCCAGGTTGGTTGAATCGGGTAGACGTTGCCAATACGTAATCAAGAGCCGTGCCAATAGCTTGCACTGAATTGTCATGGGCTAAGTAATTGATTTTACAGGCTGTCGGTAGGGAGCAAGGCGGAAATGGTTGTTTCATGATGAAACATTGAAACAATACTGATACGCTTGAAACATTTTTGAAACAACCGCTTGGAAGGCCTATGTCGTTTTCATCCGCATTGTTTAAAACTTGGCTTTACCGGGTCGGCGCCGAGCCGCTGGTCGAGGCGCTCAGCGATCTGGCCGACAGCGGTGCGGTATTCATCGTCGATGCCGACAGCCAGATACTGTTTTGGAGCAAGAGCGCCGAAAAGCTGTTTGGCATCGGCGCCGAAACCGCGCTGGGCCAACCCTGTCACACGGTGTTGCATTGCGACGGCGAAGGCGACCCTTGCAACTTGGCGGAACTGCGCATCATCAAGTCACAGGGATTGAACGTCCACTTGCCCAACGGCGTCACGCTGCCGTGTTATCGAACCGCGCGGGCGTTTTTCGACGGCAACGGGGTGTTCGTCGGCGCGCTGGAGATCGTTCGACCGCAAACCGAATCCCAGCCGGCCAGTGCCGGCGACCACGACAGTTTCCACGGCATCCTGACCCGCGATCCCTTGATGCGGGAAGCGATTGCCATCATCCGCAACGTTGCCGAAACCGAAGTGACGGTACTGATACGCGGCGAATCGGGAACCGGCAAGGAAATCGTTGCTCACGCGCTGCATTTGGAAAGCCCTCGCCATTTCCAGCCGTTTTTGGCGATTAACTGCGCGGCGCTGACGCCCAGCTTGCTGGAGAGCGAACTGTTCGGCCACGTCAAGGGCGCGTTTACCGGCGCGGTGCGGCATCACATCGGCCTGTTCCAGCGCGCCAACGGCGGCACGCTGTTTTTGGACGAAGTCGCGGAATTGCCGCTCGAATTGCAAGCCAAGCTACTAAGGGTGTTGCAGGAGCGCAATTTCATTCCGGTCGGCGGCGACGCGGCGGTCAGCGTGGACGTGCGCATCATTGCCGCCACCCACCGCTCGCTACGGGAGGAAGTCAAGGCTGGCCGCTTTCGCGAAGATTTGATGTACCGCTTGCGGGTGGTGCCGATTTATCTGCCGCCGTTACGCGATCGCCGCCAGGACATCGGTCTGTTGCTATGGCATTTGATCGAACGCCACAACTTGCAAGGCCGGCGCCGGATCGATGCGATCGCGCCGGAAGCAATGCGCTTGCTGTTGGATTACCCTTGGCCCGGCAACGTCCGGGAATTGCAGAACGTGGTTGAATACGCCTTTGCTGTGGGGCGGGGCAGCGAAATGCGCTTGGAAGAATTGCCGCCGGAGTTCCGCGAACCGTTCGGCACGGCGGCCAAGCTCCCGCTTGCAGGTCAGACCGGGGCGCGTAGCGGCGACGAAGCCGGGTTGATCCGCGAAGCTTTGGCTCAGGGTGGCGGCAACTTGGAGCAAGCCGCCCGCTACGCCGGGATGAGCCGAGCCACCTTCTGGCGCAAGCGGCGCAAATACGGGTTGTAGCGGCGGGCCGGATTGATCGGTTCTTGCCTCAATACTCGCGGTCCGCACGAGACAGCGCTGTCTTGGAACCGGACCGAGGATGTCTCGCGCCCACGGCCGCCAAGCGTTGTCGCGACGGTCTCGCGTTGGCGGTTCGGCGGTGCGGCAATTCAACGCATATCGAAAAATCACGAGGTTTGTTAGATTTCGCACTTTGTAGCGCTTCGGGCAATTCGAAATCCGGGGCCGATAGGAGCATCAACATGAAACATCCGATAAAAGCCGGCTTGCTGGTGCTTGTGCTCGCGCACTTGATCGTCGGCGGCGCGGCCATCCACGCGATGTTCGCCTGGATTTTCGGAGGGCACGACCCTGTCACGGTCACTGCCACTACTTCTACCGCCGGCCAGCCGCAAGTTTTGGGTGGCGGCGAACCCGCCGGGGCGGTGCTGGCCGCCAGCCAGCCAATACCTGGCAGGTAAGCGTCCTTCGAGCTGGCGGCGGCCGGTTCGACTTTCAGTTTCAGGTCGGACATTAAGCGCCGGAGGAGTGTCCCGCGAGGTTGTTCGCGAAGCCGCCGGTAATCCTCTGCGCTGAGTAGGACCGGTTGCGGCAGCGGTACGGACATAAAAGACTCAAGCGTTCAGCGACGGGTAGAAAGGCCAGGGCTATTTTTAGGCTTTGCCGGTCTTTGCAAGCAGTGCTAGGCGTTGGCGATCCGCTTAAATCCAAGTCGCTCCGGCACGCGGCGCCGACACCGATGTTTTTAGCGAGGATAAAAATCCGCTCCCGATCCGGCGCCTGTGATAAAACCCCTGCGTTTTTCCGATACGGTTTAGCTATGTCGATGTCCGCTTTCCCTATCCTATATAGCTTCCGCCGCTGTCCTTACGCGATGCGGGCTCGATTGGCACTGGCGGCCGCCGGCGTCGTTGTCGAGCTGCGCGAAGTCCAATTGCGTCAAAAACCGGCGGCATTGTTGGCGATTTCGCCTAAGGCCACAGTACCGGTGCTGCTGACCGAAACCGGCGAGGTCGTCGACGAAAGCCTGGACATCATGTTCTGGGCCTTACGGCGGTCCGATCCCGAAGGTTGGCTGGCCGGCACCGACTCGGCGCGCGCCTTGATCGCGCGCAACGACGGCGAGTTCAAGCACTGGCTGGACCGCTATAAGTATGCCGATCGCTATCCCGAACACAGCCAGACCGATTATCGCCGACACGGCGAGGCGTTTTTGACGGCATTGGATGATCGTCTAAGGGGCTCGGCCTACTTGCGCGGCGACCGGTTCGGTTTGGCCGACGCCGCGATTGCGCCGTTTGTCCGCCAATTCGCGGCAGTTGACAATGCTTGGTTCGAGGCCGCCGCTTACCCGGCGTTGCGGCGCTGGTTGAGCGAGTTTTTGGCGTCGACACGTTTCGCGGGCATTATGCACGGTTACAGCGCCTGGCAGCCGGACGCCGCGCCGGTTTGGTTCGGCGGCTTAATTTAGCGGCTCTGCAATGGGGCTTGAGTCCTTGGAAAGTGTTTCGATAACGTACGGAGATACCTTAAGTTGGAAAGGCCTCGGTTCCGGCCGAAACCTCTCTAAGTGACTTGTAACGATTCAGCATAGGCTTCTTCCGGCGCAAAAACCGTCGTTTGGTCGTTAGAGCTTTGGCGGGCGCGGCCCTATCGAGTTTTTACTTGACGACTCAATGGGCCTAACGCGCAAATACCCTACTTAGGGAGGGTTTCCGGGACACGGATTTGCGGTTATTGTGTACCCGCTGATGAATGTTGCTAGAGCGGCTGGTCAGCGTAGTCGGATTCGATCAATCGATTGTCCGAGCATTTCCAAGACAAACAGGAGTTATCATGAAACTATTACGTACCTCATTTATGACGGCCGCGCTGTTAGGCGCGGGGCTGAGTGCCGCTGACGCCGCGCAACAACCGAATTATTACGAATGCGTGGGTCGCGGGGCCAGCCTAACCCTCAGTGTCGGCAGTAAATCGGAAGTCGGCATCCTGCCGGCGACCACCGTGCTCAATCTGGAGCTGGGTAAGAAGAGTTATTCTTACCAGGATACCGATATTTCCGTGGAATCGACCTTAATTGGCGACCTGTGGGAGGTAACTTTGGGCTTTATCCCGGATGTCAGCGTGGATCACGCTTCGTTGGTCATTCCGCAAATCAATCTCGGCAATGCGCCTTACCGCTTCGCGAGCAAGCTGATTTTGACCCACGTACAGACGCCATTCACCACCGAACCCCCTGTTGGCGTTGTGAATGCTTCGAAGTACATCGACCTCAACTGCACCGCGTCGGTGTTGTTCTACTAAGCGCTAAAACCCCGCCGGCGGTGTGATCCCAAACCGGCGGGGCCGATTTCGCCGTCGGCTAGCTTTGGAGCAGTACAGCGGTTGGCCGATTTGGATGAGGCCGTCGTGGTTTGTGAGCGTTGGCCGGCTCAGTTTCGCCAATCAAAATGAAGCTTCCGCTTGAAATTTATGCCATCGCTCACCATGCTGTGGATGTAGCGCCGCTTGCTGGCGAGATTCAAGCCAGCCGCCCAGTGTGCAAAGCGTAGATTGAGGTTTCCGAGAACCGTCGCGGGAACCACCAAGCCGGAGGTCACCATGCAACATTCTCCCAATTCCCATTCAGCCGATGTATTCGTCAAACGCCTGATCGCCGTTGGCGCGGTGGCGGCCGGGTTGATCCTGCTGTGGCATTGGCGGCCGGAAACACCGACCGAGCCGGCGCCGGTCAGAACCGTCGCGGCGCGCGGCGATTTGGCCGCCGACGAAAAAAGCACGATAGAACTATTCGAAAAATCCCGCGACTCGGTGGTTTACATCACCACCGCCTCGCTGGTGCGCGACGCCTGGACCCGCAACGTATTCTCGGTGCCCAAGGGCTCCGGTTCCGGTTTTATCTGGGACGAGGCCGGCCACGTGGTCACCAATTTCCACGTGATCGCCGGCGCCAACGAAGCCACGGTCAAACTGGCCGACGGCCGCGACTATAAAGCGGCGCTGGTTGGCGCCAGCCAGGTGCACGACATCGCGGTGTTGAAAATCGGTGTCGGCTTCAAACGGCCACCGCCGGTACCGGTCGGTACCAGTAACGACCTCAAGGTCGGGCAAAAAGTATTCGCGATCGGCAATCCGTTCGGTTTGGACTGGACCTTGACCAGCGGCATCGTCTCGGCGCTGGACCGCTCACTGGGCGGCCAGGACGGCCCGGCAGTCGAGCATTTGATCCAGACCGATGCGGCGATCAATCCCGGCAACTCCGGCGGTCCGCTGCTGGATTCGGCCGGCCGCTTGATCGGCATCAATACCGCGATTTACAGCCCTAGCGGCGCTTCGGCCGGCATCGGTTTCGCTGTGCCGGTCGATACCGTGATGCGGGTAGTGCCGGAGTTGATTAAACAAGGCAAATACATTCGCCCGGCGCTGGGCATTGAGATCGACCAGCAAATGAACGAGCGCCTGGCCGAATTGACCGGCACCGCCGGTGTCGCGGTGCTGCGGGTGCAACCCGGCTCGGCGGCCGATCAAGCCGGCTTGCGGGGCGTCGAAATCGCGCCGGACGGCGTGGTGCCCGGCGACGTCATCGTCGCGATCGACGGCAAGGATGTTGATTCCCTGTCCAAATTGTTCGCCCGTTTGGACGATCGGCAAGTCGGCGACGTCGTCAAAGTGCGGCTGGTCAACAACGGCCGGACGCGCGAAGTCGAAGTGACCTTGCAACCGGGGAACTGATGCCTACCCCCCAACCGGGCGCGCGAGGCCCCCGCGCCCGGTTGCCAGCTAGCTCGCCATTCGGCGATCGGCTGGTAAGCTGACAAGACGAACCACTCGTGTGACTAACCATGACCGCAAGCAAACCGCCCAGACTCAATCCGCGCAAATTGCTGCTCAGCAAATGGACCGCCGTGGCGCCTCGGCGTAAAGAAAAACACTTCATCGTCAGCGAAGTGCTATGGCCGGACGACCCGGCGGCGCCATTGGAATTGATTGAATTGGAAGCGGTGCATAGCCGGCGCAGGCAACGGCTGCCGTGGCGGGCTTTGCTGGATACGGATACGTGGCGGCAGGGCTGGCATTGAGGGGCTGTCGATGAATGGGTTGGCGCGGTTTTCCGACCAAGCCAATCGGTCCGCCCCTTCGGCTCCGCTCCCTTCGACTCCGCTCCCTTCGACTCCGCTCAGGGCACGGGCCGGTTTTTAGCCGCGCGGAGTTGGTCGTTATGTGGCCGTTTCCTAACAGGCGCCGTCCGATCCCTGAGCGCAATGCCGTTAAGTTAAGCCGTACGTGGTCGACTGCATGGATGCGGGAGGTAGAGCAACGCAGGAGCAGTTGCCGAGAGCTTGTCGAACCATCGGGCCATGAACGGCTTAACTATTCGCCCTTCGACAGGCTCAGGACGAACGGTCAATCCTTAACTTAACGACATTGCCCCCGAGCGGAGCGACCCGGTCCCAAAATCGAGCCACAAGGTTCCTTGGCGGAGCCAAGAGTAGAACTACCCGGTCCCTGAGCGGAGTCGAAGGGAACGTCTCCCATCCAAACGCCGAATCGATACAATGCCCTCCACGCCAAACCAACCGGCATCGACTTGGATTTTTGACCAGCCAAAGGAAAACTCGAATGACCCGCTCGATCGCGAAACCGGCCAATCCGCAGGGGAAGGGGAACGTCGCCGTGCTGGACAGCTTGCAGCAGGCCCGGAACCAATTGGTCGCCCCGGCCAAAAGCCTGCGGCAAATCAGCAGCGACTTGTTTACCTCGTTGTTCGTGTTGAACAGCCACATTCGTTTCAAACCGACCGCCAAGCAAACCTATTGGCTGTATCTGAAAGACGGCGAATATCGGCTGTCGTTGATCGCGCCGGCGCAATGGTCGCCGGATCGGTCTGGCCGATTTATCGGTGCCTGCGAGTTACAAGCCGATTTGACCTGGACCCTGGAACTATCCGCCGATTGCACCAACGACCGGGCATTCCTGCAAACGATCGCCGAACGCCGCCGGCAACTGGAACAGGCGCTGCAACAGGCCGAAAAAATCGAAGACGCTTTGCCGGTCTACGTCGAAACCCTGCCGTATTACGCCAGAGTGCTGGCCTCGGCGTTGGCGTATTCGCTGAAGCAATCGATGCAAAAATCCGGCATTTTGGGTTTGAGCTTTCGGCAAGCCGAAAAGCAGCGGCGGCTGATTCAAACCGAATAGCGCAACTTTGCCGCGCCGATAACCTGGGCCTTGCCGGAAATTTAAAATCGGTCAGGCACAAGCCCAACAACATACCGGTAAACAGACGACGGGATAAAAAAACGGGGGCGTTGCCGTTTGAACAGTCGCGCGGCCGTGTTTGAACCGCAATGATCTCATCGCGACAGGCAACGCCGTCGTTTGCATGCGCAAGGTTCTTATCCGAACCGTCAGCGTTGCCATCTAAACATCTACGTTTCTCCGCCGAACAGGCAGACCTGTCTGTTGAACACGCAGTCATCCGCGATGCACATGCAACGTCGATGGTTTAACACGCAAGCTTTCATCTTCACCACGCAAGCGTCGCCGATCAAGAGGCGCGGGCCGCTGTTCATCGGACACGCGCCGCTGTTCGACGCAAACGACTGCCTGTCCATCGGCGACGCCTCGGTGTTCGAAACAGATCGTCGCATGTCCATCGGCGGGCGCCCGGTGTTTATTCACGGAACGCGGGTGTTAAACACTGGTCGGCCGGTGTTCGAATCAGACGCTTGCCTGTTAACCAGGCATCGCTCGCTGTTCGCGTTGGAATGCCGGCTGTTTAGCGGCGATGTTTGCGTGTCCGGCATGAAGCATTGACCATGTGAGGGAGAAGCGCGGAGTGTTATCCGAGCAGATTGGCGTTTTGTCAGCGGTTACCGCACGCTAGCCGGAAGGCTTGGATATTTCAGGATGTTTTTACTATGAAAGGCACAGGATGTCGCCACCAATCCGGTGTCGGAACGCTGTCAATCGCGGCTAAAGCCGCTTGCCATTGACTTTTATTGACCGGGGCGATGCGATCGTTTACCACAGCAACGCCAAGCCGTTTGTCGTCGCAAGGGTTCGAAGTGTTCGATATTGCGCTCCCAGCGGTGCTCATCGCTGGCTTTGTCGCCGGCAAACAGCGCTTTGGCCGGCTGCGACAGATTGCCTAAACCCAAATTATCGCGCGGGCTTGGGCGTCGTCGCTGTCCTCCAGCCAGGTGTTGAAGTCGGCGTAGTGGTCGAAAAATGCGGCTGATCCTGTAAGCACCGGGATACAGCGGGTTCGGTGATAATTTGGCGGTTCATTTTGCAGGTGAGGCGCAAATTCCCTCTCCCTCAGGGAGAGGGTTAGGGTGAGGGGGAAACGGGCTGATCACCCTCACCCCGGCCCTCTCGGCAAATGCTCCTGCCTTGCTCTACCTCCCGCATCCATGCAGTCGTCCCATCGAGAGGGAGAAACAGCCGCTTAGGCCACCGCTTGCTCGACAATCGCGTCGGCGAGTTGCAGTTGTGTGGTTTGCGCGGCGGCGATGCGGGCTTTGAGGGCGTCGCAGAGGGTCATCAGTTCATCGACTTTGACGACGATGCGGTGTTGTTCATTTAGAGGCGGTATAGCAATAGGAAACTGGACGAACTTAGTAATTGAAATATGCTTTATGGCTGCTCCGGCCGCTGCTTCCCATATTAAATTCTGCAAATATCCGCTATGAATGGCATTAACTAAAAATTCCCTATTAAATGGACAATACCTCAACCAGAGAACGGCAACGCTTTGGTTAATGCAAAATTCTTGATCTAAGTTAACTACTGCAGCTCGACCGATGGAACCATCCTTAGTTATCAATATGTCTCCAATTTTCGGCTTATCTTTTAGATTGAGATCGGCATAGGCATCCTTGGACGTATAGTCGACATCTTTTATATCAATGTAACCATATTGCACATTTTTAGCCGTAATAATTATTGGTCCTGATTCTACATGCGGCATGGGCCGTGTAAAACCATAAGTCATCCATTCCGTAAAATCATCCCATCGTGCCCACGCCCATCCCGTAGGAATTTCAAATGGCTTCTCTTTCTCAGATATTTTAGGCAACGCTTTTTGTTTTTTAATGATGCCGTCTTCGGATAAACGAGCTTTTTGGCTTACGATTTTATCTAGCAACACATTCGCCGGTTCATCGTTGGAATCTTGCGGAACGAGTTTGCCCATGACGGCGAGTTGCAGCAGGGTTTGTTTGAGTTGGTCGATGCTGGATTCGGTGGTGAACAGGGTGTCGAAGTGGTCGGCGATGCGGCCCCAGGCTTGCTCGAATTCCGCAGCGTCGACGGTTTGGGTCAGCGTATCGAGCAGGGTTTGCACCAGGGTTTGATGGGCGGCGAGGTGGTCGGTTTGCTGCTGCTCCAGTTGATCGCACAGCGCCATCAATTCATCGACTTTGGCGACAATGCGGTGTTGTTCGGCGAGTGGCGGAATTAAAATAGGAAATGGATCGAGATTAGTTGTTGTTACTTGCGGTTGCGCACTTCCTGTGACGATCTTTTCTTTATCTGCAATTGTTAACGCATAATAAATGAACTTTAGGCTTAGATTTTTCCATGAGTTTTCCAAAACTAGAGAGTTACTGGTAATGAAGCAGAGTTTTGGAGAAATATTTGGTTTTCCGCTATATGCGCCACGACAGGATATTAGGAGCTGAGGTTCTTGGTATAAATATTCCTTATACTTTCCAATAATCCCATTTGCTCCGAAAACATCGAAGCCATCATCTGTCAGCTCTGAGTTAGATAAGCCTTTACCGTAAACAACGTTAAATAAGCTGCCAACTCTTGCCAATATCCAACCAGCAGGTATTTGGGTTTGCTTGTCTTTATTTGAAACTTCTGACAATGGCTTTTTGTTCTTTGTCCTACCTTTTGCTGTCAAATAATCCTTTTCGCTCTGAATTCGTTTTAGCAACTCACCTGCATGTTCGTCGGTTGGGTCTTGCGGCACCAATTTCCCCCGCACCGCCAATTCCAAAATCAATTCGCGCAGCTTCTTAATGCCGTAAGCAGTGTATTTGGTGTTGCGGGAGTTGGTTGAGTTCCCCTCACCCCGACCCTCTCCCGCTGGAGAGGGGGATTTATTGCCGCGTCCGATGCTGGCTTTGCTGGCAATTGCTGAAGTCCAGATGTCCAAATGTTGGTTGATTAGATCTGTCATTGAGTATGTTGCTATTGGGTATTCGATTGAGTTGTCTGTAGGGGATTGCCTGCTCCCTCTCCAGCGGGAGAGGGTTGGGGTGAGGGGAAATTAAATAATGCGGCTTCGCAATTATTTCGGATCACCCTCATCCTAACCTTCTCGGCAAATGCTCCTGCTTTGCTCTACCTTCTGCATCCATGCAGTCGTCCCACGGGGAGAAGGGACAAAGTTACTAGCGTTGGAGAGCTTCTTGCAAAACGGCTTTAAGCTGGTCACGCAATTGGCCGATGTCCTGTTGTTGCTGGGCATAGCGTTGCAGCAGTTCGTCCGGGTCGTGGCTGATTTGTTCGCCGACATGCGGGTTTTTGATGTCCAGGTTGTAGTTGCGGGCTTTGATGTCGTCTATCGACACCGGCCAGGCTTGTTCGCTGGCGTGGCGGCTGGCGTAGCCGTCGGTGGAGCTGCCCCACCAGTCGATTTCGGTTTGAAATTCTTCAAAGCGCATCGGCTTGGTTTTGTTGTAGCTCTTCACGCCGTCCGGGTAAGGGTGTTCGTAATACCAGACGGTTTGCGTCGGCGTGCCTTTGTCGAAGAACAGGATGTTGGTTTTGATGCCGGTGTAGGGGTTGAACACGCCGTTGGGCAGGCGGACGATGGTGTGCAGATTGCATTCCGTCAGCAGGCTTTCCTTGAGGCGGGTTTTCATGCCTTCGCCGAACAGAAAGCCGTCCGGCAATACCACGGCGGCGCGGCCTTTGTCTTTGAGCAGTTTGATAATCAAGGCCATGAACAAGTCGGCGGTTTCGCGGGTGCGGAACTGGGCCGGGAAGTTGTTTTCGATGCCGTCTTCTTCCATGCCGCCGAACGGCGGGTTGGTGATGATGACCTCGACGCGGTCGGCGTTGCCGTAGTCTTTGTAGGGACGGCTGAGGGTGTTGTCGTGGCGGATGTTGGTCGGCGTGTCGATGCCGTGCAGGATCATGTTGGTGACGCAGAGCATATGCGGCAGGGCTTTTTTCTCGACGCCGCGTATCGAGGCTTGCAGGGTTTGTTCGTCTTGCTCGGTTTTGACGTAGCGTTCGCGTTTGTGGTCGATGGCGCAGCTTAAAAAGCCGCCGGTGCCGCAGGCCGGGTCGAGCACGGTTTCGGAAAGCTTTGGGTCGATGCGGTTGACGATGAATTGGGTGACGGCGCGCGGGGTGTAAAACTCGCCGGCGTTACCGGCGCTTTGTAGGTCTTTGAGGATTTGTTCGTAAATGCTGCCGAAGGTGTGGCGGTCGGCGGTGTTGTTGAAGTCGATTTCGCCGATTTTGTTGATGACCTGGCGCAGCAAGGTGCCGGATTTCATGTAGTTGTAGGCGTCTTCGAACACATCGCGCACGACTTGGGCGCGTTTGCCGGCCGGGCCATGCAGCGGCAGTTTGTCTTTAAGAGTGGGGAACAGTTGCAGGTTGACGAAGTCGGCCAGTTCGTCGCCGGTCATGCCTTCCGGGTCTTGCGCCCAGTTGCGCCAACGCAGGTGTTTGGGTAGCGGCGATTGGTAGTGGTCTTCGATTAATTCCAATTCTTGTTCGCGGTCATCGAATATTTTCAAAAAGAACAGCCACACCAATTGACTGATGCGCTGGGCGTCGCCATCGACGCCGACATCTTTGCGCATGATGTCTTGAATGGATTTGATGATGCCGGAAACGTTGCTCATGCTGATTTATTTGTCCTGGGGTCTAAAGCCCTCTCCAGAGGGAGAGGGTTGGGTGAGGGGAAATTCGATAGTGTGGCTTCGCCGTTATTTTTGATTTCCCTCATCCCTGCCTTCTCGGCAAATGCTCCTGCTTTGCTCTACCTCCTGCATCCATGCAGTCGTCCCTGAGGGAGAAGGCGTTTGGTTATTGGTAAAAGTTAAAATTTCCATCTGGATCGCTTGTAAAACCCCGTTGGTATTTTGCAAAACGTCGTTATTCCAAAAGCGAATGACTTTGAAACCGCGTTTCTGCAATTGTTCGGTACGGTGCTGGTCGTATTCGACTTGCTCGGTATGTTGACCGCCATCTAGTTCAACGATCAATTTTACCTCCAGGCAGGCGAAATCGACGATAAATGGCTCGATGGCAAATTGCCGACGAAATTTTTGGCCGCATAGTTGTCGATTGCGCAGGTGTTGCCATAGCAGGCGTTCGGCGTTGGTTTGGTTTTTTCTGAGGTTGCGGGCATTGCTGTTTAGGGTCAATTTTTATTCTCCTCACCCCGGCCCTCTCGGCAATTGCTCCTGCATTGCTCTACTACCTACATCCCTGTAGGCATCCAGCAGGAGAGGGGGGGAAAGCTAGCGAGACTGGTTGCTGAACAGCTCATGCTCCAGTTCTTGTATCGCGGTTTCGTAGCGGTCTTTGCCGCCAAAAACCTGATTGATAATTTCCACCGGGGTACCGATGTCGCTGAACGGTTTGAGTTTGAGGATTTTGGCGTTTTCCAGGCTGGCGATGCCTTCGTCGGCGTATTTGTCCAGCAAGGCGTTCAGCACGGCGCGGGCTTGGTCGCCGTATTTGGTGAAGTAATTGCGCTTTTTGACGTTGTTGGCGCGTTCCTTTCGGGTCAGCGGCGGCTGGTCGTAGGCGATATGGGCGATCAGGTCGAAATCGCCGACATCTTTGCCGACTTCGGCGGCCAGGTTGTCCAGCACAATGCCGTGCTCTTCCAGCAACTCGATGATGGCCTGTTTTTTCTTGGCGCCGTGCCAGCGTTGCAGAAACTCGTCCAACGAGGCGAATTCGGATTGAATCTGTTTGCGGCTGAAGTCTCGGTAGGATTCGGTCATCAGCGTGCCGTCCGGGCCGAGATATTCGACGCGCTCGGCAAGGATTTTGACATCTACGCCGCTGACGCGGATTTTGTAGGCGCCGGTGGGTTCTTCGATTTCTTCGCCTCCCGGTTCGTCTTCAGGCTCCGGGTCGGGCGGCACGGGATCGTCGTCTTCTTTGGGTTCGTAGATCACTACCGGTTCGCCGTCGAAATCTGGATCGCGGAACAGTTCGGTGGCTTTTTTGAAGTCCATGATGGTGAAGAAAAACTTGCCAAATTCTTCGTCAATGCGCGTGCCGCGACCGATGATTTGCTTGAAAGTGGTCATCGAGCTAATGGTCTTATCCAGCACGATCAGCTTGCAGGTTTTGGCATCGACGCCGGTGGTGAGCAGTTCCGAAGTGGTGGCGATGACCGGGAAGGTGCTTTCCGGATCGATGAAGTTGTCCAGCTCGGCTTTGCCTTCCACGCTGTCACCGGTAATGCGCATCACGTATTTGGGGTTGTCGATGGCGAGTTGGCCGGCGGCGTTGACGATGGCGACGCGCATGCGTTCGGCGTGGTCGATGTCTTCGCAGAAGATGATGGTTTTGGCGTAAGGATCGGTCGCCAGTAGGTATTTCATGACCCGTTTGGCGACCAGTTTGGTGCGCTGGTTGAGCACCAAAATACGGTCCATGTCGGCGCGGGTATAAGTGCGGTTCTCGATGCTGTTGCCGAGGTCGTCGGTCATGCCGGCTGGCGGCGTCCAGCCATCGACGTCTTTATCGATGTCGATGCGCACCACTTTGTAAGGCGCGAGAAAGCCGTCTGCTATGCCTTGTTTCAGACTGTACGTGTACACCGGTTTGCCGAAATAATCGGTGCTGGACACGTATTTGGTTTCTTTGGGGGTGGCGGTCAAACCAAGTTGAATGGCGTCTTTAAAGTAATCCAGAATTTCCCGCCAGGCCGAATCGTCGGCGGCGCTACCGCGATGGCATTCGTCGATGACGATCATGTCGAAAAAATCGCGCGAGACGTTTTTGAAGATTTTGTCTTCGTCCGCCGTGCCGGTGATGGCTTGGTACAGACCCAGGTAAATTTCGTAGGACGGATCGAGCTTGCGGTTTTTGATTTTGGTCATCACCGAGCCGAACGGTTTGAAGTCGTTGACCAGGGTTTGATCGACCAGAATGTTGCGGTCGGCCAGGAACAACACGCGCTTAACCTGTTTGGCCTTCCATAACCGCCAGATGATTTGAAAGGTGGTGTAGGTTTTACCGGTGCCGGTGGCCATTACGAGCAATACGCGCTTTTGATGGTTGGCTACGGCCTCGATGGTGCGGTTAATGGCTTCTACTTGGTAATAGCGCGGTTGTTTACTGTTGCTGTCTTCATAATAGGGCTGAACGACCAAACTTTCGGACTCGTCGGCAATGCCGCGATACTTTTTATAGCGTTGCCAGAGTTGGTCCGGTGGCAAAAACGCATCAAGCGCGAATTCGGTTTCGATGTCTTCGTTGGGTGCGGGCACTTTATTATGTGCGGCAAAGGCATCGCCGTTGGAACTAAAGGCGCTGGGGACTTGCAGAATTTCCGAATAACCCAACGCTTGTTGCAGGCCGTGGCTGACGGTGTGGTTGTTGTCTTTGGCTTCGACGACGGCAACCGGCACGCCGGGTTCCCAATAGAGCACATAGTCGGCGAATTTCTTCTTTTTCTTATTGCGGGAGGAAACATTGCCGCGAACGACGATGGGGCCGGGGGTTAAGGTGACTTCGCGGCGGATTTGTCGCATCGCATCCCAGCCGGCGTCACGAAGGGCGGGGGTGATGAAAAGGTCGCAGATGTCGGTTTCGCTTAGGGCTTTCTTTTCCTTAATGTCCATAATTGAGAATCCTATCTAAGCGGAGACACGCGTCAGTAAATAGCCGGCAGAAGGGAAAGAATAACATCAATGTTAGAAAATTCGGTGTGACAACAATTGGACGGAGGTCGTCACGGAACGAACGACAAGAATCGATTTAATGGCTGACGGGGGAAAGGGGTAAAATCGAATGGCCGATAAAGCGGGGCAGCCTATGGATTCGGTGCATCGGCGACAATGGTATATCCCGCCATCACGGTGCTGGCTTGCACCACGCGTTGCACGGCGTCAGCTAACCATATCGTTGCCTCGATGGGTTTTATCAACGGCCACCGGCCAAGCAAATGGCGACAGGCGCTGGGTAGTTCGGTAAGCGACATTTATGCTCCGGCGGCCAGTCACCGCCTTGTTCATTATCCGTCAGCTGCGAATTAATTCTGCTGTATTGGCAAATCGGTCGCGACATATTGGAGCGGCAAGCGCAACAAGGCTGGGGCGATAAGGTGATCGAACGGCTTTCGCACGATTTGCGCGTCGCGTTTCGGGACATGAAAGGCTTTTCGCGTGCCAATCTGATGTACATGCGTGCTTTCGTGGATGCCTGGCCCGACGCCGAAATTGTCCAACAGCTTGTTGGACAATTGCCATGGGGCCACAACTTGGTGATACTCAGCAAATTGCAGGACATTGAAAACCTTAAGCGCTACGCCGAGCGGGCTATCGAATATCCGTGGGCGACTACCCCCGCGAAGGGCGTGTACAGATGATTCAAACATTTTAAAACTCGGCTCCATCGCATCCCGAAATCGCTTCGCGCGGTTCGGGATGCTTTGGCCGGAAAGCGCGGTCCGCCGGCTTTATTGGGGGGCGCGTTCGCTTATTTTCGTTGGCGCTTGAGCGTCACAAAGCCCGCCATCGCGCTGAACATCAACCATGCCGAAGCGGGCAGCGGTACGTTGGAAATTCCGCTGACGTTAATCAGCGCGTTGCTGAAATCCGGGGTGATGACATTGCCGGCCGAGCCGAAGGGGTCTTGATTGTTCACCGACAGATTAATCGCGCTCGAGCCGCTACCGACCGCCACAAAGGTGAAAGTGGCGATGTCGAACGAGCCGCTGCTCAAATTGGCGCCGAATTGGCTGAAATCGGTAAACTCGATCTTCCCGGCGCTGTTGTCGATCGTGCCGGGTTGATTGATGAAGCTCCACAACGTGGCATTCACCACCACCGAATCGGCTTGCAGGATGGCACTGTCGAAGCTCAGATCCACCGAGCCGCCGTCTAGCCCGCCGCTAAAGGCTTCGCCTTTCAACACCAAGCTGAAGGTATCCCCCAGATTGACATCCAGGCTGCTTGGATCGAAGAACACGTGGTTGGCTAACGCGGCCTGGCCTTCGCCGAAACAGAGCGCGCCCAGCAGGGTGAATGCGGCGGGCAAGGTTTTTATTTTCATGGATTTAACTCCCAATTAAAGTTGATTGTTAGCCTGGCGCGCTTACGGGCAAGTCGCTTGCGCGGAAGGCCCTGGCGCTTTGCCGTAGATGCGTTTGAACAAGCCCAGGTCCAGCGAGTTAACGTTGCCGTCGCCGTTCATGTCGGCCGCGGCCTTCAGGTCGGCATTGCCGGCGGCGTTACCGTAAACGCTTTTGAACAAGCCCAAGTCCAGCGAGTTGGTTTTGCAATCGTTGTTCAAATCGGCATCGCAGAGGTTGCCGAAGTGATCGCCGTTGCTGTCCAATTGCGTGGCGTTGGCGAGCGCGGTGCAATTGTCCACCGCATCGACTACGCCGTCGCCATCGCCATCGGTGCCGGCCGCTTGAGTAACCGCTAACTGGGCGGCGTTTTGATTGCTGCCGCCCAATACCGTCAGGTTGCCGATACGGGTGTTGAGCGCCGGATTGACCGCGACGTTGTATTGAATCGTCGCCGGACCGCTGCCGCTGGTCGGTGACGTCACGCTTAGCCAAGCCGCGTCGCTTTGCAATTGCCAGGCGCAATTCGCGCCGGTGGCCAGCGTGGCGCTGAAGCTGCCGGCGCTGTTGGCGGCGGCTTGGCTGCCGGGTTGCAGGCTATAAGAACACGCGGCATTGACGGTAATGGTCGCCGTGGCCGGAACCGCGCCCTTGTTGCCGGTGCTGGTCACGGTGTTTTTGGCGCCGTCGTAGCCGGCGAACAAGAAGCTATCGGTGCCGCTGAAGCCTTCTTCCGGGAAGTAGGTGGCGACCGCATTGTTCAAGCCGACCGTGCCGTGTTGCGGCTGCTTCAGGATGCGCATCGTCACGCCGGTGCCGGTGACCGGCAAGGTCAAATTGACCGGTGTGCCGGCGGCGGTGCTGGCCGAAACGTCGGCGGTGATCGGATAGGCCGCCGTGTTCATGCTCTCGCTGCTAGGGCCTCGGTGGCAGGAATAACAGCCGACCGTGCCGCCGCGATAGAATTTGACCGTACCCAAACTCTCCACGCTGAACGAGCGGTCGCCCTGAACTCGCGACAGTTCGGTGCCGTGCAGGTCGCTACCGTGACAGCCTTTGCAGCCGGTGGTACCGGAGCGCTCGACCGCGTCGCCGTGCCGGCCCACCCAGTTTTGGTCGATCGGGTGCAGACCGTGCGGTCCGCCGTCGGTGGTACTCGGGACGCCGGCGGTGTGACAGGTTTTGCACTCCACCGTTACGCCGGCATGGCCTTGCAGTTGCTCGTTGCGGATATTGTCGTTTTGGTGCGACGACGGGAATTCGGCGTGGGTCGAGCCGTGGCAAGCCGAGCATTGCAGGCCGCCGTGGCCTTTGGAAAAGCGGTACAGCGACAATCCGGGGGCCGGCGTATCGGCGTTGGTGGCGAAGGTTTGATTGACCGCGACCCGTTGGCTGTCGTAGGTCAGCGGATTGTTGAACACCGAGCTGTAACGGATTTTGCCGTTGTTGTTGGTGGCGGTGCCGGTATGGCAGCTTTGGCAAGTGGGCTCTTCGAGCCAGCCGGTGCGATGGCTGTCGCCGACCTTGCTCATATTGCCGTGGCAGCTTTGGCATTGCATTTCCATGCTGCCGTCGGCGGCGACCGCGCTACCCATCGCGCCGCGCAAGCAGCGGGTTTTGGAACCCGGATGGCAGTCGTAGCAGGCCGCGCGATTGTCGGAGCTATCCAAGGTCAGCGAACTGCCTGGCGCGGTGACGGTGGCATGGGTGGCGTGCACCGATTGGGTTAGCGCCGGCACGGTGCCGTTGGCGCCGCTAAAACTAGGCGCACCCAGTGCTTCGGAGGAATGGCAAGCCGCGCACAGCATCGGTTTGACTTGTACGCCCGGCGTCGCCGGGTCTTGGTCGGTGGTCGCGGCGGCGTACAAGCCGGCCGGGTCCAGGCCTTTGGCAGCCAAGGCTTCGTTGTACAGCGCGGCATGCTCGGCGAATTCGGTGTCGTCGTGCAGTTTGAGTATGTTCAACCGGTATTCGCGCTCCTGGTTGGCATCGCTGATCCAACCGCCGGCTGGTTTGGCCTTGTCGTTAGTATTGGCGGCGTGGCAGGTTTTGCAGCTCATTTCGTCGGAGACCGGCAACACGATGTCGGTTTGCGCGACCACGGCGTTGTTGGCATCTCGGGCTACCAAGCGCATCAACGGATAGGTGTTTTTGTTGCCCTGATCGTCGGTGGGCGTGATCGGTACGCCTTCGGCCTGGTAGGTATTTTCCGGCGAGTTGGCCGGTTGAAAGCTCATCGGCTGCGCGGTGTTCAGCACGTAAGGACTATCGATCCCCGGCATGTTGCAGCCCGCCAAGCCCATGTCGGCGGTGTAGGCCGGATTGAACGTTTTCAAAACCGGAAACAGCGTGGGCGCGTAGGTTTCCCAATCGCTCTTGCCGCTGGAGGTGCTGTTCATCACGCCGCTGACCGGATCGACGATGGCTTGATAACTCAGCGTGTAATCGGCGGCGTTCGGTACCGTGCTGGCCTTCATCAATTTGCCGCCGACGATCAATTGCGCTTCGATGGTGTTGTAAGGCGGCAGGATCGCGAATTCGGCGTAGCGCGAATCCATGCAGTGCATGCCCAGATTGTTCCAGCCCAACAAAACCGCGTTGGCGGCCTGGCTCTGGTGGCTCATCAAGCCCAAAAGGCTGGTCAGTAAAATCAGAAAACCGGTTTTTCTCATGGTGTTCAACCTATTACCTTCAATAATCGGTGACGAGTACTCGCGCGAGGCTTCCTGTCTTCTGGCTTGGATTCTAAGATCGCAACGCGAGTCGTGACGAACGGCGGAACCGGAAAAGTTCCCGGCTGAACATTAGCATTTAATAATTAACTTAAAATTAATTTATGATTAAAATCACATAAATTTTGTGCTTATTAGGGAACTTTCTCGCCATCGCCGCAATACGTCGCGGTAGGGGCTGTTGGAACAGGCAGTGTTGTCGTTTTAACAGTCGAGCGTTAGCATTAGACCGGGTGCGGTCTAATAGAGATAGGCAACGTTGCCGTTCGCACGCGCGGCGTTCTTATACCAACACTCGGCATCGCCATGTAAACAGCCAAGCTTCTCCGCTGAACAGGCAGACATGCCCATTGAACACGCGGTCACCGATCGCGATTAAGCGAGAATTTCACCTTGATTATTTGGCCGCAAGAAATAGTTGACGGCTGGCTTGATGTCGAATCTTTCTAATGCCGAGGCAGTCACTGTTCCGAGCTTCTGAATTCTGAAAGTACCTCGTCCAGCGTTGGGTTTGCCTTCGCTCGGCCGTGGACAAAGACGACTGGGAGCGGACCGGCCATCACTTGGTCGATTTTGTCCAGATCGGCCTGTCCGCCGTTGGGTATGTCAAAGTTTACCGAGTGCGTTCGGACCACCGGCACGCCATTTCGAGACAAGTCCTCCGCAAGTCGATCTGCGCGCCGCGCATCCGCATGCAGGCAGTGTTCGGCCGCGACCACAATAACCGAGGACGGACTCTGACCGCTGATCGCGGGTAACTCCACAAACGCGCTGGATACGTTTGCGAGCGTTTCGGAACTCCCAGGGGGACTATCTTGCCGGTGCTGCAGCCAGTGATTATAGGCACCGGCGCCGACGGTTATCGCGAGTAGAAGTTTAAGGAGTTTCATCAGCGGCGGCCGCGGCAATCAGAGATAGACGCGGAGTCTAACTCAGAGCTAACCGGCGGCGCACGGCTTTATCGCGCGGGACCGGTGGAATGACTGCCTAGGCCGCGGGTTTGACCGCACGCATTTTATTTCCACCTCGTTTGCCGGCGCGGCTGGCGGACCGCGACGCCGGCCAAGGCGCTTGCGAACAGCCAAGCCGCGCCGGGTAGCGGTACCGGGGCCGTGGTCGAGTAGGTCAGGTTGTCGACGACGACGCCGTCCGACGTCCCGTGAAAATAGATTTTATCGATTAGCCCAGCGTAGCCAGATGCCAACCAATAAACTTCCGGCGGCTGATTTTCCGGAACCAGCGGTGCGCTATAAACCAGTTGGTTTTGGTAATACAGGTCGTAGCTGACATGACTGTCGAAGCCGACAAAATTATAATGCACGCCCTCGAATACCACCGGCGCCGAGTCGAAACTCAGCTCCGCGCCGCCGTAAGAAACCGCGAAATAACGATCCCCCATGTCCGGCTGATGGGACGGGTAAATGGAATAATCTCGCAAGCTTCCGCCGGCTTGCCATCCGGAAATGCCGCCGTAACCGTCAACCAAATCCCAATCGTTCAAGTTTTCAAAGGTGAGCACGGTTTGCGAGGCATAAGCCTGCGATACGCTTAATAAGGCCATAACCCAAACCCCAGCCATTTGTTTCAATTTCATAAGATTTCCTCGAAAGTAACAAGCGGCCTACGAAAGCCGCCCGCCGGATTAAAAATCAAGTTATACGCCGCGACGTTTCGCGTATATCAAGCCGATCAGCGCACTACCGAACAGCCAGACCGCGCCCGGCAATGGCACCGGCGCGGCGACGTCGCCGTCACGGACTGCCCAGACGTAATAATTGGTGCCTTTGCTGATGTAATTTTGCATGCCGGTCGCGGTGCTCAGATACCAGGCTTTACTGGCGTCGCCGCCGTAACTGGTGCCTAGCCAATAGCCAAAGGATTGCAGATGGCTGAACAGGCTTTCGTCGTCGGCCGTGGCCGGATCGTCGACGAGGCCGTAGCCGGACTGCGGTCCGCCATGCGAATCGAGGGCGCCTTTGTTAGCGAAATCGCCGTAGAACAGATGCGCGAGTTCCGAGCTGGCCGTGGAGACGTTGAATCCGCAATCGCTACCGCTGTATCCATAGTCGCAACCGGGCACGCCCAGGTCGTTGAAGGTCGGCAGGCGCCAATCGTCGTAACTCGCGCCGCGCACATCGTCGAAGAAGGTCAAGCCATCCACCCAGGCCACGGCGTTTTGCCAACTCATTTTGCCTTCGGCGTCGTAGCCGCTGGTTTTGGCGTAGTTGGCGTCCGCCAGCCAAGTGACGTTTTGCTCGCTGTCGTAGATCAGGCCGCCGCCCCGGTCGAACAACTGGGCTTGCGCGCTGCCGACTGCCAGCGTGCCGAGCGCAGACAAGGCCGCGCGTAAAATTATACGTTTCATCGTTTTCTCCAAAAGGCTGTTCTCGAACAGATGCCGATACTCGGTAACCGGACTAACGGCTCCAAGGCTGGGCACATTATCGGAAGACAGATACAGGCTGGGAACCCTACCGGAGTAGGGTGTCATGCCAACCGGGCGGTTTGTTAAGATGTAATTATTTTGCATGTTTTGAACCGGTCTGAATGAGTCCCGCCAACTGCCGAAAATCAGCCAGTGCCGGCAATCGACTCATGTGGCAATAACCCACCGGATGCTTAGTTTGGCGGCTTGATACCGCAACTCGACGTTAGGCATATCTTCACGCTCCGATGCCTTGCGTATTTTGTAACTCGGAGCGTTGGAGAGCAAAAATGGTAGAAAAACTTCTGACGGTAACGCTGTTGTCGGTACTTTCCGGCTGCGCAACCACGGCAAATAACGCTCCCGCCCAAGGAGGCAACAAAGCCGAGAGCAAAATATCAATGGCGATCGGCCGTGAAATTGGCAACTTCACGATCACTAATTCACAGGCAACGGAAGCGCCCACTGGTTATAACGGTACGCAGTACACCGTTAAAACGAACGATGGGGCCACCTTTAAATGCGAAATTTTGGAGCCGTCGGGGCTCGGTAAATTCGCGACGTGGGGGATGGCAAGCGGGGCGGACGCCATGTGTACGGATTTTACTCGGGGATCGAGCGACATCGGAAAAACCAACAATGCAAGCTGTAATGCATTACTACGAGCTGCCGGCAAATGCTGAAGTAATGCCCGACATCGGAGTCGGAGTCGGAGTCGGAGTCGGAGTCGGAGTCGGAGTCGGAGTCGGAGAAGACGACCGGCAACGCTTCTATTCGCCATTCTTCCGCCCCGAATCGGCCTGGCGGATAGACAATGCCGGCCACGGTTTGGGTCGGGAGGGGCGCCGTCGGGGCCATGATCGGCGGCGAGTTCGATTCGCCGACCCTGGCCCAAGCCGAGCAGCAGGGTTATCTGGTGTTGCACAAGCGGTCGGACCCGGTGGCTTCGTATGCTCTGCTAAGCCGGCTATTGCCATCCGATCTGCCGACAGGGGTAGCCCAGACAAATGAAACTGCCACTTAGTAGCCATGCCGGCTGGTTGGGACTGGCATCCTCGGGCCTGTTGGCTTGGGGAAACTGGCACTATGCCCAAACGCTACCCAACTACGACGCAGTGCGCCAGACCATCAGCGAGTTGGCTGCGTTCGGAACGCCATTGGCGGATCAAATCAATTACGGACTTTTCCTGCCGGTGGGCTTGATGCAATGGCTAGCACTGGCCTGCCAGTACCGAACGCTCAAGAATCACTCCGGTCTGCGCCGGGGTTTACTGGCATTTTCCTGGGTGGGAACGGCTTATGTATTCTGCGCGCTATTCCCGTGCGATCCCGGCTCCCCGCTGATCGGCTCCTGGCGCCAGCAAATTCATAACCTGTTCGGTGCGCTTGAATACCTGGGAGGCGGTTTGGCTTTGCTGCTGTTTGGGCGCATTCCGGGCTCCCGCATCGCAATCCCTTTGAAGATTTCCGGCGCACTGGTACTGACGGTTCTGGTGTCGCTTGCCATCCCCTGTCTGGCGGACTACAGGGGACTGATCCAACGCGTTGCCGAAGGCGTGTTGTTCGGCTGGCTCGCGTTAGCGAGCGCCGTGCAATTGGCCGAAGCCTACATCGGCCGAATCGAAATTACGATGCGACCCTAAGTCATCAGTTTTCATCAAGCCGAGCGACAGCGCTAATGTTTTCCGACAGCCTGCTGTAGACGTCGAGCAAACTCGACGGATTTGCCGTCGGACGGCAGCGAGTCCGGTACATAAATCTTAGCGTTCCAAATGCCGTCGTCATCCGCTTCTTTACTCATACATTGCTTTTTGCCGTCCGCCGTGACGGCGCATCGGCGCTGGTAACCATTGGGAAGCGTATAAGTCTCTATTACGTCCTTAGGCCCGCTATCCGGAGCGTGAAGATTTTCCGGGTTAACTGCCAATTTGCGGCGATCGAATTTCTGTTCTCCATTATGCTCCGCCGATTCTCGGGCGACTTGACGCACGTCGTTCAATACCTTGGATAGGTCGAGTTTGGGAGGCTCAGGATGTGCGGGGTTAGCTGACTTATCGGTCCGCGGTGCAACGTTAATCGCTTGCCGTGGCGAGGCCGTCAAAATCGGCGCAGGCTTGGGTTGAGCCCTTGATCTGCCTCCCGCCATCTTAGCAGGCAAGCTTGGCGGCGACTGATTGTCCCTGCCATTTTCCGCTAAATGTAGGATTTTGAATTCCACTGGTAGCACTGCCAAGCGATCCGGCAACCGGTCCGCCGGTTTCCTCGGTCGAAATATATCGGTCAACGCCGACGCTAGCCCAAGATGTATCAACAGAGACACGATCAGGCATGAGGCAAACCTGCGCCGCGCTGTTTCAACCATCGGAGCCGGCTATCGTCGGTCTTGTAACGTCAAGCGGAACAGCGCGTTGGTCTCGGAAAATGGGTTTCGACTGAGCAAGAATCGTAGATCGCGTTAAATGTTGCGTAAACACCGACTACCCTAGCGGGTTAGTTGACTTGCAAGCTCACGGTGACGAGTGCCTGATCGTTTCGGACATCGCATTTGAGCCGGTAGATTCGACCTGCTTGTACGGCCAGCGTTTTCTTGGGTCTACGACTCGAAAACCCTTTAAAGCAATAGACTTGAATTTCATACTCTCCAGGCAGGAGATGAATTTCGCTGGGGTAGTCCGTAAAACCCGGCCAGCCAAATTCCTTCCGTTCGCCGGAGCCGTTGGGTTCAATCTTCGAATAGCCGATGATGGTCGTATGATAAGCATCGGCAAACGGGGAGCCCACAACACTTTGGATTACCGCAATCTCGTCTGGTCCCAGACTGTCGCCCGCATATTGCTTGGCCGGCGTCATAAAACCACATGAACAGAGCATGGACGCGGCAATTGTTGTCATAACATTTTTCATGAATTAGCCTTGTCATTGGCGTGAAAACCTAAAGCACATCCAACTAATCGTTAAAACAACAACCGATAACGATAGAAAGCAAGGTTTCACCGCGCCTCCTTTTAATCGATAGGCCTTAGTGATGCATACGGCATCGAATGTCTTATAAAATTCGTAACTTGTCGTACCTTCGGTATTAGCTGCTCTAATTAATTGTTTTATAAAACAGCAAGGTCAAAAAACTTCCGCCAAACAGCCGTCTTGAACGGATGCGGATACCCGAAAACCAGGCTATCGACTACATGAGTGGGCGACATTATCGGAAGCGCGGCGTGGCGGCGGAACCCTACCGGAGTAGGGTGTTGGGACACGCCGGCTATTGTTAAGATGTAATCATTTTGCATGTTTTAGCGACAGCCTTGCTCGGCGGAGAATACCGAACGAGACTGTCGACCATTGGGGAGAATTGAATGTGACAAATTCGGCAAGCGCGTTGGTTATCGACGACCACCCGCTGTTGGCGAGCGGCATCGCCGATTTTTTGCTATCGCATTGCGGCTTCGGCCAGGCGCGGCCGGTGTCCAGCATCGCCGAGTTTTGGGAAGTTCTCGATACCGCCCAGCCGCCGTCGTTGGCCGTGGTGGATTTTTGGCTGCCGGAAGGTGCGTCGCTACCCTTACTCGTGCAAATGAAACGGCAATGCCCAGCGACGCGTTTGCTGGCCATCAGCGCGGACGACAATTCGGCCGTGTCGGGCAAGGTGCGCGAAGCCGGTGCCGACGGTTTTCTGCACAAGCAGGAAGCGCCGGATATTTTCGGCCGCGCCGTGGCCGCGTTGCTGCGGGGCGACACTTGGTTTCACACCGGTCCATTTGCCGCGACCGGTATCAATCAGCCGCTAAAGGAGCTGCCGGTCACCGCCGCCGAGCTGGGTCTGACCGCCCGTCAAGGCCAGGTACTGGCAATGATGTTGAAGGGCTTGCCCAACAAACGCATCGCCTTGAACCTGTCGTTGTCCGAACAAACCGTCAAAGAGCACGTCACCGGTATTCTGGAACGGCTGGGTGCCCGCAATCGGATCGAGGTGATTACCATGCTGCGCGGCAGAAAGCTGGAAGGTTCGTAATGAAGTCGGCACTCTCTGATTCAACTGCCGCCGACCCTTTACGTTTTGCAGACATCAGCCCCGACGGTCAGGCGCGCTTGTTGGATATGACCTTAAACCGCTTGGTCTACAGCATTACCATTATTCCTTTCGTCGGTTTGCCCTTCGCTTACTGGAAATACCAACTGGACCGGAACCCCTGGGGGTTGTTGATGTGGACCGCATCCTACTCGATTGCCGTGGTCGCGGTTCGGCGGCTGCATCGCCAATATCTGCGCGATCGCGCGCAACTCGATCCTGGGCTCGCGGTGGCCGGTTGGTTGCCGGCAATCCTGAGGATGGCGCTGCTGCACGGCTTCGGGTTGACCGCATTGGTGTTGGTCGTGGCTGGCCGGGTGCCGTTCGAATTCACACTTACGCTATACATGAGCTTGGCGGCGGTGATGGCGGCCAACGCTACCCATCAATCGCCGGTATTCAGCGCCTTCAAACGCTTCTTCGCCGCCAGTTGGGGCGTTTGTACGCTGCTGACGCCGTGGACCTTTCCCGAGCACTGGCCGTTGACGCTACCCTTATGCCTCAGCTACGTATTGTCGATACACCGCCATTCGTCGATTGCCCACGGCTTTTTCTTGCAACAGATCAAACTGGAGGAAGATAGCGCCAGACTCGCGGAAAGTTACCGTCTGGCCATGGAGCAGGCCGAGGAAGCGCTACGGGCCAAAAACCAGTTTTTGACCACCGCCAGCCACGATCTGCGCCAGCCGGTACATGCGATGGGGTTCTTGATCGAATCCATCTCTCGTCGCAATCGGGATTTGCTGCTCAGTCCGGCCTTGCAAGACCTCAAGCAGAGCGTGCAATCGGTGACGCAGATGTTCAATTCGCTACTGGACCTGTCGCGCATCGAACTGGGCGCCCAACCGGTCAATCTGCAAACCGTGGCGCTGGAACCGATGATGAACGACGTTGCCACCTTGTTTCGCGAGGAAGCCCATGCCCGCGACATCCAATTGCGGGTGCGCGTCGGTGCCGGTAACGCGCTGGTGCGGGCCGACTCGACTTTGTTACGCCAATCCATGATTAATCTGATGCAGAACGCGCTGCGCTACACCCAGCACGGCGGCGTGTTGCTGGCGGCGCGCCGACGCGGCGGCGGCTGGCGAGTGGAAGTGTGGGATACCGGCGTGGGCATTGCCGAGGACGACCGCCAACGCATCTTTTCGCCGTTCTTCCGGCCCGAGCACGCTTGGCGCATCGACAACGCCGGCCACGGCCTGGGGTTGGCGGTGGTGGCAAGGTGCGCCGATCTGATGGGGGCCAGTCAAGGCTTGAGTTCGCGGGAAGGCAAGGGCTCGCGGTTTTGGTTGCAATTGCCGAGCGCCGACATCGTCGAACGGCGCGCGGCGACCCGCGACCGCGATTTTTCGCCGGCGGGGCGGGGCGGGGCCTTGAACGGACGCTGCCTGGTGTTGGACGACGAGCCGCAAGTACGCGGCGCCTGGCAAGCCATGTTGGCGGCGTGGGGCGTGGAAACCGTCTGCGTCGGGTCCGGCGGCGAGGCCTTCGCCGCGCTGGCCGGCGGCTTCGAACCACAGGTGATTTTTTGCGACCAGCGCTTGCGCTCCGGCGAAAGCGGTTTCGAACTGCTGCAAGCCTTGCTGGAACGTTGCCCAGCCGCGGTCGGGGCGATGATTAGCGGCGAATTCGACTCCCCGGCGCTGCATCAAGCCGACCTGGAAGGTTATGTCGTGTTGCATAAACCGGTCGATCCCGAGGCACTGTACGCCTTGTTGAGCCGCTGGCTGCCGGCGGCCGACGCGGTAGACGCCGAATAGTCTTGCGCATTTCAAATTTCGGCGCGTCCGCTCCCTCGCCCACCGGAGCGTGTCGTAAAAGCCCCTCTCCCGGTGGAGGCCGTCGTAAAGGTCGAAACAGAACCCTCTCCTCGCGGGAGAGGGCAGGGTGAGGGGGATTAACCCAAAGGTGAAGTGCGATGACGACGGCGACGGATATTGCCGGGCTGGCGCTGACGGCATGACCTTCGCTATTCCCGTTTCGCGGCTCGGTGCCGCGCGGAATTGCCGTTGTTGGGCCGCTTGCTCTGGGAAAGTGGCATGCAATTGGCTGACGGATTTCCAAGCGCCGGCTGCCGTCCGGCCAACATTCGCGTCAGACCGGACGATCCGCAAGTCCATTAACCGGAGCTCACTATGAACATTGCCACGATCGGGCAAACCCTTGCCGCCTATACCGCCCAAGCCGGCAACAGCCGGCCGGCCAACGTAACCAGCCGCGAAGCGGGCGCAACGCCGGTCGCTGCGAACGCAACGCGTACGGTCGATCTACGCAACGTGTCGCTGAACGAAATCAACTCGCTGATCAAGGCCGGAGTAGACGGCTTGCTGGACATCGCGCCGATGATGCACGGCAACCTGTTCGCAAACGCCGATCCCCAAGCCCGCGCCGACGTCAAGATCGATTATCTCGGCCAAATCGAAGGCGCCATCGCCTTCGACAAAAGTCGAGGCACCAATACCGATTTTCTGGAATCGGTACTGACCAAACTGAAACGCATCGACGGCATGCCGTTGCCGGGCGGGTTGGATGTTAGGGCTTAAGGTTAGTCACCGGTCACGAACGTTGCCCTACCGGATTGCCGCAACCGCCTTGTGGATTGTTTAAGATTTAAGAGCCGGGAATTGGAGGGAGTCGGCTTCAGACCTATTCAGCTCGGTTTCGATGGCGTTGTTGCAGAAACATCAAGCACGAAAACGTCGATTAATTTTCGTTCCGCCGGTGTCAATGTGGCCTTCAGCATTTCCGTCAATTCGGTGGCGGACTTGGGTGGCGGCAGACCTTGAGGATGTGTAGGCAGTTTTTTGGAATTAAACCAAAGCACCAGATACAAGCCCCGGCCTTCGGTTTCCGGGGAGATGGTGTAGCGTGGTATTAGTTGTTGGTGTAAGGTCTTCCACAAATCGCGGTGATAATCGCGCTTGATTTCTATGGGTAGGTAAAAAGATCGACCTTCATGGATGAAGGACAATTTCATATCGGCGCGCTTTTCATTGGCTTGCAATGCTTCCGATTCCACGGCGACTTCGTAATTCGCCAGCATCGGCTTGAGTCGATCGGCCAGGTAATTGCGACTAACTTCTTCGTATCTAGGGTCATTCTCCAGGTAAGGTTCTTTAGGCCTTGCAACGTTTTTGCCTTTCAAATTCCAGAAATGCTGGTACGGATTGGTGCTGCTGCCATGCATTTCCGCCGCCAATTGCTGTAAACAATCCAACGCCAGTACGGCAAGATCAGCGACGTTAGCCGGTTTTCGGTCGTTCAGCGTTTCAATGACTTGGAATGCGTCAGGGCGTTTATACAGCGCTTCCCGGCGGCTGATTTGTTGGGCTTGTTGGGCGTCGCGGATTAGTGAGTGCCAGGCAATCAATTTTGGCTGTTCGAGTAATTCGGCCAGAACCTTTGCGGCTTCCTCTGCGGGATTCGCCGCCAAGTTGTTTATCAAATATCGAACATAATCTCGCTCTTCCATCGCTCGCGTAACAAATCCACCACCCCTAGGCCAATTCGGCTGACAGCGAGGTGCCAGCAACGCTATCAACATGCCCATCGTAGTAATCCTTTCAAGACCGAAGTAGGGTTCGTTACCATGCCTCGGCAATAAGAACGAAGACAAATGATTGATACGGATAGCGTTGTCGGTCACTTCCAGTTGGATCTTCGTTTCGTAAATGATTGGCTCAATAATCAACCCCGTGGCAAGCCAATAAATGCGTTGCGCTAAATCCATGCCTTTACAAGCCAATTTTTTCTCAATAAGCGCACGTAATTCAATCCTCTCGGCCTCGGCAATAGCGGCTTTCAATAAATATTTAAGATGGTGAATGTGATCTTTGTAGCCGCGTATAGGATATTTTTCTAGCAACGGTAATACGATGCGACGAGCTATCGGTACGCCGTGAGCGTAACTAGTAATACAGGAAATTCCATGAATAAATCTAGCCTTGGCATTTAGCAAGGTTGTAATGTAAGCCGAATAGGATTTTGCAACAAAATCAGACCGAGAATAGCATAGTGATTTAAACCATTCGTCTTTGAACGCACTCTGCGTAAAGCAAAATGCAAGCGCACTATTAATTAAATTATCGCTTAAGGTTTCTAAAAATTTATTGTTCTCTAAATACAAACTTTCAATGCATACCAGGAAGGGTCGCCTGATATAGTGATATTCATTTTTTACATCAGCCGCCAATATTTCTTCCGCTCCAGGAATATCAGTTCTATCCAATATTTTTCGTAATCCGCTTTTTGCGGATTTAATCAGAATATCGTCATCGTTTAGATACTCCGCTAATCGCTGTTCATTAGACTTCCCGCTTACACTAACGCTATCATCAAAATATTGTGAAATTTGGTCGTAAACAAAAGGCTCAGCCGTGCCAGCAGCAATGCCATCCAAATTTGCATAAAAAAAACTTAATTTCTCATCCAATTCCCGTTTGCGTTGACGCTGCCACTTGGCTTTTGATTCGATCCTTTTTTTCCACGATTCCGGAATGGGGTGAAACTTTAGCTCATTAAACACCTCGCTAAACTCAGGGTGCTGAAAGACCCATTCGCTAATTTCTTCAAGAGTCAAAACGCTGTTTTGGTTATAGAGAGTCGAGAATGCCTGTCTGAAGAAAAAAATTCTTTTATCTGGATCGATTTCGGTCAATGCCATGTTTAACCACCAGACACCCAAGTTTTTCGGCGGAACAGCTTTTCGGAAACGCTCAAAAATTAGACTGATCTCATATTCGATATTTTCCTTTTTTGCTATACGTTTCAAACCCTCCGAGATAAGATTAAAAACTTTTTCAGGGTTTGCCTCCAGCCATACCGAAATTTTCGTTTTGTGCTCTTGCAGCAATCTGCATTCATCGTATTCGTCAATACCGATCGATAACCAACAATAAAGCCTTTCATCAGAAATAGACGAACCATGCAAAGTTATCCCGCTCACCAACAAATCGCCAGCGACATCGAATAAATCATCTACCGCAGCATGTATTTTCTCGGTTCCAATGCTAAAAAATTCATCCAAGACATCTGGTAGTTCGCTATCGACTACTCCTTGAATAAATTCTTTTCTCCAAAACCGAACGCAGGAGATTCTATTGCTATCAGGCCGTTTTCCAATAAACCGAATTATTTCGGCAGCTTTAACTTTCGACAAAAATAGTTTTCTCAATAAAACTTCTAATAAATCATTACGTTCATCCTCAACGATTTTACTGTGAATATCTTCGGCCAAGGCCAATAAGCTTTCGTAATCGTCTGGATATATGTGACAAAAAGCATTCAAGGCGTAACTTCGAGTGGTCTCCCAATACGCTTTATTCCTTATAATAGCTAGTAATTGAGGCTTGATATTTGGCGCACTTTCCGTATAGCACAGTCCTTGCATTAGGCAATAAAGCAAATATTGTTCGCTATCGCTAAACCTCAATTTGTCAAATGATGCCAATATTTCCTGATTTAGATCAGTTGTCCAAAATGCGGCAAACGCAGTAGTATGCCAATCTCGGCTGGGAAAACCTGTGGTTTGTGCTTCCCGAATCAATGCGCGTAATAATCTGGATTTCGTTTGCGTAGAAAACAACTGCACATCCCCATACACCACCAAGCCCAAGGGATCGATTTCGATCAACCGGTCGCGCGCGGACTCAGACAATACCGCCAACCAAGCCATCAAGCCACGCAACGCGGCGACGATGCCGCCGTCCACGCCGGTCGTGAGCGTCAATACCCGATTGACCAATAAGTCATCCTTGATCTTGCCGGCGATGAAGTGCGCTGCCAGATACTCCGCGACGCTACGATGCACATAGCTATATTCGTCTCCCACCTTTCTGAACAAGCGGGTCTTTAAGGCTGCACGAGTTGGCGCAGGAAGATCGATGGAAGCAAGACTGACGCGGCCCGGCTGGGCGTAACCTTCGCTGAAGCCCGACAGGTTGGCGAGCAGTTGAATCGCGCATAGCAAGCCTACCGCGTCGAGCAACGCTGGAATATTAACCGTGGATTTTTCGGCAACCCTATGTTCGTCGTTAAATTCCGCCGCCAATTGTTCCGATGTCAGCCGGTATAGCTGCTGCTTGGTAGACGGCCAATTCTGGCCGCCCTTGACGGCGTCGATCAACATATCCAGTGTTTGCGGATTTTCGAGCAAACCGGACAGGCCGGAGCGTTCCGCTGTTTCAATGAAACCGTCCGCATCGCCGACACGGTTATCGTTGGCGAGTATCGCCTCCACGTCGCCGCTGTTTAATGGGTCTAAATACAGAACGCTAACAGGGCTGATTTTAGATAAATCTCTGCTATCCAGCGCACCCAGCCAATCGGCTTCGCGGCAGGAAATGCGGAACCGTTTACAACCCAATTTATTGAGTTTGCCTCGAATGGCACCCAATGGCGTTCGCGCGTCGTCCTTGCCGGCTCGGGCCTCGTCCAGGCCGTCGATGAACAAGGTTTTCTCCCGCCATTCGTCATTATCCAAATCGATAAAGTCTCTGGCGGAAATGTAATAGCCGTCGTCGGTATTGTCTGCTTCGTCTTCGAACAACGTGGATTTCCCTGCGCCCGGTTCGCCCAGCAATACATAGGCCGGTCGGTCCCTGTAGTCGGCGATAGGACGGCTTTCGGTTGGAATGTCTTCCGTGGTTTTTTCGGTAACAGTGCGGGGGACGCGAAACAGCATGAACTATTCCAGCCAGTCTTCGGCGGGTTGAGATAGAAATTCCGCCAGCGGCACGCCGCCGGCACCGACCAGAATTTTTCTGGCGTGGGGGTATTTTTGGGCAAACACGTTCAAACCAGCCGACACCACCGGCTTGGGCGCGCTTTTGACTTCAATCGCCGTCAGTTTCTTGCCTTTGGCCAGCACGAAATCGACTTCCTGATTGCCTTCGCGCCAGTAGTAAAGCTTGGTATCTTCGTCACGGGTATTCAAGAGATGCGCGCCGACGCTGCTTTCCACCAAGCGGCCCCAATAGCTGCGGTCGGCTTGAGCCTCGGCAAAGCTGTAATCCTGCAGCGCAGACATCAACGCGGTGTTGAACACATGTAGCTTGGGTGCGGAGTTGCGCTTGCGCACTTCCTGTCCGGCATATTTATGCAGGCCGGCCAACAGCTTGGTTTCAGCCAACAAATGCAGATAATCGGCCAGAGTCTCGGTATGCTTGGCTTCAATGATGCTTTCAATCATTTTGGTCAACGACAACTCCTGTCCAGAATAATGGCAACCCAGTTCGAACAACTGTTTCAGCAGCATAGGGTTTTTGATACGCACCATTTGCAGGATGTCTTTTTCGATATTGGGCTGTATCAAGCTGTCGCGCACATAGTGCCGCCAGCGGGTTTCGTCTTTTATCAGGCAGGCACTGCCGGGATATCCGCCAAAGTAGACGTATTGTTCGAGCGTCAATCCGAAGGCTTCTTGCATTTCGGCAAAGCCCCAATGACTGACGGGCAGAGTTTCGTAGCGACCGGCCAGACTCTCCGACAAGCCTTTTTGCATCAACAACGGCGCGGAACCCAGCAGAACCACATGCATCGGCACGCCGTTGGCGCGGTCGGCGTCCCATAAGCCTTTGACGATGTCGGACCAGTGTTCGATTTTTTGGATTTCGTCTATCGCAAACACAAAGGCTTCGTCGCGTTGTGTGGTTTTAAGCCAGACGGCGGCGCGGTTTCTGGCTTCCTGCCAATGAAATGCCAACCAGGCTTTATCCTTCCTCTGGGGCGGAGAGATAGCTGCGGCTACGCTGCTTATCTCATACGAAACGTTGCTTGGCTCATCGTCCACGGACACGTAATAACCTTGCGTCGGCGCGGATGCAACGATGTCGCGGATAATGGTGGTTTTGCCGACTTGCCTAGGGCCGGCGAGTAAATTGATGAAGTGAACCGGGTCGCCAAGGCGGGTTTTGAGCAGGGCTTCCTGGGGGCGGGTATATTTCATGTTACGTTACTGAGTAAATTTACTCAGTAACGTAACATCTCTATTATCGGTTGTCTAACTTCCCTATGAAGGTCTTCGGCAAAACCCGGATTTATGGGGAAGGACTGTCCTCAATCGCGGTTAAAGTGTTCTGTCCGTCTTTTTATTCTCCGAGGAGAAAATCCTTTCTCGACTGTCAGATAGCATCTTTGATCGTTTAAAACAGCATTTTCGCGATCCCGAAAATCTCTAAAGCGCCCCCGGATCACTCAAATGCGCATACGCCGGAAAGGTTTGTAGGCGGTTGTCGTCCAGTGGTTCGCCGACGGTGAAGTGGTAGAGGCTTTGCCAAACGTCGTTTTGCAAGCCCAGAACGCCATGCACGGCGTCGTCGAAGAAGCAGCCGATGCCGGTGCCGCGTACGCCGGCGGCTTCGGCTTCCAGGTATAAAATTTGGCCGAGCAGGCCGCATTCCCAAAACAACCGACGGTAGCGCCAGGCTTCGGCATTGACGTTGGCGGCGAAGCGGGCCAACATCCCCAGGCTGAAGGCGCTGTCGCTGGCAATCGGTTGGTGGCAGGACAGGGTTTTCGCGGCTTGGCGGACGTTGCCGGCGGTCAGCAAGTAAAACTCGAACGGCGCTTCGACGCGCTGCCAAACGTAGTCGGCGGAGCAGACTTGTTTCAACGCGTCGAGTTCGCCGGCGCGCGGCAGGCAGTAAAGTCCAGGTTCCAGGTCATCCACTCGATGCACGAAGAAAAACAATTGCACTTGCGCCGGCCAGTTCCAGGCCGTGAACGGCGGTTTGGCGCCGGGCAGCAGTGCGGCGAGGATGCGGTAAAAATCGGCGAGCGGCAGCGGCGCCGATTTGCCGTTAAAGTGTTGGGCGCTGCGGCGGTCCCGAATCAGCCGGCTGGCCGAATCGTCACGGCTGGGCGCGGGCAGGTCGGCGGCCGGCCAAGTTTGCCGCTCGGGCGGCGTCGGCGGTTTCAACGCGTATTCGGCGACTTCGTCGATCACCGGCCAGCGATAAAAATGCCGGCCGCTCAGCCGACCGGTTTTGCCGAACCATTCCGCCGTTTGCAGGCAACCCGACAAAGCGGCCGGATCGAAATCGGCCGTGCTTGGCGCGTCGGCGTGAATGCGACAAAACAGGTCGGCCGCCTCTCGCTCATTGGCGACGAAGTCGTCGGCCCGATCCAGGCCCAGCCAAGCGGCGATGTCGGCGTCGCCGGCCTCGCTCAGCAATTCCACGCGCCAGCCCAGCCCGGCGGCCGCGTAGCTCAGCGCCGCCAGGGCGTGGCCGATGTCGTGCTGGCAGTAGCGGAAGGCGCGTTCGCCGTATTTCCAGGCTTCCCGCCAATGGACGGACGACAAGCCCAGGTACAGCGCCGGCTCGCAACCGTCCGCGCTAAACGCCGCCCGCCGTTCCAGCGCGTGGTCGTGGCTGACGTAGTGGTAGACGCCGGGGCCTAGCAGTTCGGGGTCGGTGCTGACCAGATAGGCTTCGGTCGGGTGCAGGTTGCCGCTGGACGGATTGCAGCGCAACGACCAGCGGTCCGGGCCGAATTGTTTCCAGGCCGATAAGCCGAAGGCCAGTTCCATCAATAGTCCGACATTTTCCAGTGAGACCGGCCGAGGGGCTATGGCTTCGGGGCGGTCCAACTCAGCAAAGCGGCACGCCAACTCAGCGCCGGGTAGCGGTAGTTTGACGATATCGCAATTGGCAAAACGCCGAAACGGGCTGGGCTGGTCGTCCCAGTCCAGCGACTCCGGGCCTTTGGCGTAGGCGTTGAGTTGGTGTTTGGTGCGGTTGTGGTACGCAATGACGGCGGTGGCGTTGGACATGGGGCGGTAAGGGCTCGGTTCGGTTAACGAGTGGCGATGAAAGTCATGCGGCGCGGAATCGCCAATCCGGTGTCGGAACGCCGTCAATCGCGGCCGGAGCCGCTGCTACGCCGATGTATTTCATTCGCCGGTACGATATGGAATGGTTGCGGTTCTAGTGATGGGTGACCGCTTCGGCCTCCGATTCCGGCACGACCAAGTCTTCGCTCCAGCAGCCTATCGGGCGGCCCAAATTCATTTCCTGGTCCTCGAAGCGCACCAGAAAAACGGTCAGCGACGGGTCTTCCTCGACGTGGCCCTTCATGACGATCACGCCGCGAGCGCCGGCTTCGGCCAGGACCGCGCCTTCCTCGCCTTCCGGCATGCTGCCGTCGTCTATGATGCTATGAGCCGCATAAACCACGTCGCCCAAATCCAAATCTTCTACGTTCATTTTTTTCTCCAATCTTGTTTGTAGCAAAGCCGACAAATAGGCCGGCATTGTTGCGAAACGGCTCGCCGAATCGAGGTTTTCGGCGGCCTGCTATCCAGCAAAATCAGCCTTTTTGCCGAAATTGGCGGGCATGGCATGCTGGTTGCATTAACGAGTTACAAGATCAATGCCAAACCGTTCTCAGGAGACTCAAGAACATGATTACATTAACAGAAAGCGCAATTAAGGCCGTGGGTCGTTTTATCAGCAGTTCCGACAAGCCGACCGGCGGACTGCGCATCGAAGTTACCGATGGCGGTTGTTCCGGTTTGTCTTACGGCTTGCGATTGGAAGCCAAGGAAAATCCCGATGACAGTATTATCGATTGCGGCGAAGTCAAAGTGTTTGTCGATCCACTCAGCTTTCCAAAACTGGACGGCATGTCGATCGATTTCGTCGATAGCCTGGAAGGCTCCGGGTTCAAGTTTACCAATCCCAACGCAGTGAAGAGCTGCGCCTGCGGTTCGTCGTTCACTACCGGCGACAACGGCGGTGCTCCTAAATCCTGTTCTTAAGTTTGCGAGGTTAAAGTCATGTGGGATTATTCAGATAAAGTTAAAGATCATTTTTTCAACCCGAAAAACGCCGGCGCGGTTGCCGATGCCAACGCGATTGGCGAAGTCGGTTCGATCAGTTGCGGCGACGCGTTGCGTTTGACCTTGAAAGTCAATGAAGATACCGAGGTCATCGAAGATGCCGGTTTCCAAACCTTCGGTTGCGGTTCGGCGATTGCCTCTTCTTCGGTGTTGACCGAAATCATCAAGGGTTTGACGCTGGACGAAGCGTTGAAAGTGACCAACCAAGATATCGCCGCCGAGCTGGACGGCCTGCCGCCGGAAAAAATGCACTGCTCGGTGATGGGTCGCGAAGCCCTGCAAGCGGCGGTCGCCAACTATCGCGGCGAAGAGTGGAAAGACGATCACGAAGAAGGCGCGCTGGTCTGCAAATGCTTTGCTATCGATGCGGTGATGATCGAAGAGATGGTGTGGGCCAACAAATTGCGTACCGTCGAGGACGTGACCAACTACACCAAAGCCGGCGGCGGTTGCGCGGCTTGCCACGAAGACATCGAAGCGATTCTGGAAAAAGTCCTGAAGGAACGCGGCGAGACCTTCGATCCGAACGCCGCGCCAATCGCTAAACCGGCACCGGTGGTCGCCGAAAAAGGTCCGATGACCAATTTGCAACGCATCAAGAAAATCGAGGAAGTGATCATGTCCTTCCGTCCGCAATTGATGGCCGACGGCGGCGACGTCGAGTTGGTGGAAGTGGTCGACAAAACCGCTTACGTCAACATGACCGGCGCTTGCAACGGTTGCCAAATGTCGGCGATGACCATCGCCGGTATTCAGCAAAGGCTGATGGAAGTCATGGGCGAATTCATTAAAGTCGTGCCGGCTTCGCAAATGCCTAAACTGGTGAGCATCCAGGAGGCGGGTCATGCCTGATATATATCTGGATAACAACGCAACCACCAAGGTGGATAGCGTGGTCGTCGATGCGATGATCCCGTATTTCACCGAACAATTCGGTAACCCATCGTCGATACACCGCTTCGCCGACGGCGTGGCGCGGGGCATTAAAAAAGCCCGTAGTCAGGTTCAGGAGTTGTTGGGCGCCGAGCACGATTCCGAGATTATCTTTACCTCGTGCGGTACCGAGTCGGATTCCACCGCGATTCTGTCGGCGATCAAGTGCCAGCCGAATCGTAAGGAAATCATTACCACGACGGTCGAGCATCCGGCGATCCTGAATCTGGTCGAAAATCTGGAAAAAGAAGGCTACACGGTACACCGCTTGCCGGTGGACAAATGCGGCCGCTTGAATCTGGATGCCTATCAAAAGCTGTTGTCAGACCAAGTCGCGATCGTATCGGTGATGTGGGCCAACAACGAAACCGGCACGATTTTCCCGGTCGAAAAAATGGCCGAAATGGCTAACGCGGCCGGTGTGATGTTTCACACCGACGCGGTGCAGGCGGTCGGCAAGATTCCGATGATGTTGCAGGACACCAAAATCGACATGCTCAGCCTGTCCGGCCACAAGCTGCATGCGCCTAAAGGTATCGGCGTGTTGTATTTGCGCCGGGGCACCCGTTTCCGTCCGTTGTTGCGCGGCGGTCATCAGGAGCGCGGTCGGCGGGCCGGTACCGAGAACACCGCATCGATTGTCGGTCTCGGCGTGGCTTGCGAGTTGGCGATGCAGCACATGGAGTTCGAAAACGTTCAGGTCAAGGCGATGCGCGACCGCTTGGAAAAAGGCATCGTCGAGGCGGTTCCGCATTGTTTCGCGACCGGCGACCTGGAAAACCGTTTGCCGAACACCACCGACATCGCGTTCGAATACATCGAGGGCGAGGCGATTTTGATGTTGCTGAACAAGGCGGGCATCGCGGCTTCGAGCGGTTCGGCCTGTACTTCGGGCTCGCTGGAGCCTTCTCACGTGATGCGGGCGATGGACATTCCTTACACCGCCGCTCACGGCACGATCCGCTTTTCGTTCTCGCGCTACAACACGATGAGCGATGTGGAAGAAGTGTTGAAGGTAATGCCTAACATTGTCGCAACTTTGCGGAAACTGTCGCCGTATTGGGACAGCGTCAACAATTGCCCGGTCGCCAATCCGGAGCAGGCGTTTCAACCGACTTACGCCTAAGTTCGGCCGGCGTGGCGGCTGGTTCCGCTGCTCCCATCAAAACCCCAGCCGTTGGCGAAAGCTGCGGCTGGGGTTTTTTGCGTTTCAGGCGATAGTTCTACTTTGTCAGATTTGAGCAACGCCGTCATGCCCGCCGGGAAGCGGGCATCCAGTGCCATGGATGGCAAGCTTCGATCCGTCCGTGGAGTCTGGATTTCGGCAATCCCCGCCGAAATGACGGGCACTACCGAGAATCTGACAAGGTAGAAAAATAGCCCTTTTCGCGATCAACGATGTACCGGTAGCCGGCTCAGGGTGCGTAGGTTGATCAACATCGCCACGCTTTCCGCGATTAGCGCCGGCCAGGCTTGCCAATACCAGTCGTTACCAATCCAGGCCAGACTGGATGCCAAAAGTCCGATGCGCATGCGCCGGTTGTCCAGATAAAACAAGGCCAGCGTGGTGTTGACGACGGCGAACGCCGGGAGCAACGAGACTTCGCCTTGCCAGGACATTGCGGTCAACCCGATGAATAATGCGACGAAGCCGATTGCCGCCCAGTGCTTGTGCGGCGCTTGGTCCCATTTGGCGGACAGTGCTGTCCGCAACGCGGTACAGGCCATGGTCAGCGCGGCGGTCCAGGCGGCCAGCAAAACGTACTGCAAGGCCCACAACAGCGCCCCGGCGGCGGACCAGCGTCGGAACTTCAACCCGTTTTGGGCGAAATAGGCCCGCCATTCCACGAGCACGCCGATCCCGCCCGCCAAATAAGCCCAGCCGTGTTGAATCGGAATGCCCGCCAACAGGCCGGCCAGTTCGGTCATGGATTCCAGGGCGGTTCGTCGCCGTCGTAGGGAACGAAATCGGCTATTGTCGGCAGCGTGACGGTAGCGTTGCCGCTCGAAGACTTGGGCGGCGATGACTTAGCCGGTTTGGCTGGGGAGGCGCCAAGCTCGGCGCTGGTCCACTGCGCGAAGGTGGCGGGATCCTTGCCGGCCGGCACGTACCATTTTTTGGCGGCGGCATCCCAGCGCGCGCCCAGCGCCTTGGCGGCATCCTTTTGCGCGTAAGGCACGTTCAGATAGAGTTTACTGTCGGTCATTTCGAATCAAAGACTGCGCGGGCACCTACCCGCGCCGGCATTTTAGTGCATCGCCGTTCCGATCGACAGTCCATGCCAGCCGCGTTTGTCGTTCCGTGGGCACGGAATGCTAACCTTCTCCGCCTTAGTTGCTGGCCTGCGCCGATACTGACGTGCCGGGTTGATGCCGCTTTGGTCCAGTCGCCACGAAGCCCGAACCACGGTCGCGTTTACTTAGAGTGGTTTTTTCTATCGTCCCCGCCGAGATTGCTGGCGTAGGTGCTGGCCGCGAACAGCGCCGAGGAAATAATGTATTCGCCGGAGAAAAATCCGACGAGACCGGTGACGAAAATCAAGCCCGTCAAAATGTCGCGTTGTAAATTACTCATGTCGATCTCCTAAAAATCTAACACGCTGACACAATAGGGCTTGAGCAATTAATTAACAATGGGTGAAACTTGACATGGCTTATTTCTTTTTAGGAAGCAAATTTGCCGGAACTTTGTGAAAAAGCCCCCTAGACGCAGACTTAGACCGGCTGCTTGTTAGCTGTCATTTGTAGAGCGGTCTGCAACGCGAATTGTAGGCTGCCAAGATTGGCCAGCCCGGTGCCGGCCAGTTCCAGCGCGGTGCCGTGATCGACCGAGGTCCGGACGATGGGCAATCCCAGCGTAATGTTGACGGCCTGACCAAAGCCTTTGAATTTCAGCACCGGCAGGCCTTGATCGTGGTACATCGCCAACACCGCGTCGGCATCGTCCAGGTATTTGGGGGTGAACAGCGTGTCGGCCGGCAGCGGGCCGATCAGGTTCAAACCGGCGGCGCGTAGCGATGCGAGGGTCGGTTCGATGGTCTCGATCTCTTCTCGACCCAGATGACCGCCTTCCCCGGCATGCGGATTCAGGCCGCAGACCAGAATTTTAGGTTGGGCGATACCGAAACGTTGGCGCAAGTCGCGGTCCAGCAAGCGGATAACCTCGGTCAAGCTTGACGGCGTGATTGCCGCGCTGACCTGCGCCAGCGGCAAATGTGTGGTGGCCAGCGCCACGCGCAATCCGGGGGTCGCCAACATCATCACCGGGGTGCCGCCGGTGATGTCGGCGATGAATTCGGTATGGCCGCTAAACGCGATGCCGGCATCGTTGATGATGCCCTTATGCACCGGCGCGGTGACCATTGCCGCGAACCGGCCGTCCAGGCAGCCCAGCGTTGCCAATCGTATCGTTTCCAGCACATAAGCGCTGTTGGTCCGATCGAGTCGGCCGCAGTCGGCCGGGGCTTTCATTGCGACCGGCAAGACGGTGAGGCGGCCGGGTTGGCTGGGTTCGAAAGCCGCTTGGTGGTCGAACAAGTCTATTGTCAGCGGCTGACCGAGTGTATCGGCGCGTCGTCGTAACAGTTCGGGATCGGCGACGGCTACCAATTGGCAGGGATGGGCGGACTGCGCGAGCCGCACGCACAAATCTGGACCGATGCCGGCCGGTTCGCCCGGCGTCAGCGCGATGCGGACCGCCGGAGTCATGCGGAACGCCGTTTGCGGCCACCAAGGTTAGCGCGGTGCATGTTCCTGGCAGATTTGTTCGCTATCGGCGCTACTGAGTTTTTCCTGGGTCAGCAGGCAGAAATAGTCGCCGTCTTTCTCGCTGAAATTGCGGCAGGTTTTACAGACGCCGAACGATTGCGACTGGTTGGCTTTCTGCAGCGCGGTCAGCGCTTGCTGAAACACGTTGGCGTCGGACGGCGGGGCGTCGCTGGCGATCAGGATTTGGGTGGCGCTTTGAAACAAGTCGGAGGGTCTGGCTTGTTTCAGCACGTCCGCGCCGTCGGCCAGCAATTGCAGATGCACGACTCGCTTGTCGCGGGTGTCTTGAGTCTTGCCGATATAGCCTTTCTTCTCGAGGATAATCAGCGATTGCGATACGGTGCCGCGTGTCATTCCCAGATAATTGGCGACCGCCGCAGGGGTGTCGCTGTATTTGTTGCAGCGAGACAGGTAGTTTAAAACTTGAAAATGGACCGGTTGCAAGCCCAACTCCGTGCATTTCTTCCGTTCCTCGGAACGGATCAGCGTGGTCATGCACTCGATAAGTTCATAAATATCAGTCTGTTGCATACGTTGCTTTCGGTTTGGATGCGGAAGGTTGACAAGAGCGTGCATCGAGCGTTAAATTGATAGCGAATCGAAACATTAATGTATAACATTCGGCCTGGAGTCAACAAGCGCTTATTTTACCATGCGGGTCCCAAGGCTGTCCGGCCTGACCTTTTATGGTTTAATGCCGCGCGTTGACTCTTTTTTTCACCAGCGGATGACCAGGAATTTCAATGAAAACAACTAGAAAAAGACAACTGAACCTATCCCTATTGGCGGGCGCCGTCGCGACACTGTTGTCATCCGGTTTGGCGAACGCAAAATCGGACGACATGCACCAGATTTTTCAAGATAACTGCGCCAGCTGCCACGGCTCCGATTTGGGCGGTTACTTGGCTCCGGCGATTAACGCTACCACGCTGAAGGGCCGCAGTCCGACCGCATTGCGCACCATCGTGATGGCCGGCAGTTTCGATACCTTGATGCCGCCGTTCTACGGCAAACTCAGTGACGACGAAATTCGCGGTGTCATCAAATATTTGCAAGCCACGCCGAAGCAAGCGAATCCGGCCTGGACCATGGACGACATGAAGAATTCGCTGAGAGTCTACGTCAAGGACGAAAGCACCTTGCCGGCCAAGCCGACCTTTCAAATTGACGATAAATTCGAAAATCTGATCGGCGTCGCGGCGCGCGGTAAATACGGCCGAGGCGAAGGCTCCAAAGCCATTTTCATCAATAGTGCGACCCATCAAAAAGTCGGCGAAGTGCCGACCGGCACCGCCGCCCACATTATCGACTTCAACCCGGCCAATCCGCGTTGGGCTTACGTGAAAACCGATACCGCCGAGATTTTCAAGGTCGATCTGTATTCAATGAAGGCGGTGCGCAGCATCAAAACCGGTTGGAACGGGCCCGGCATGGGCGTCTCGCGCGACGGCAAATACATCATGGCCGGCTCCTTCGTGCCGCATAACGCCGTGATCCTCGACGCCGACACGCTAGAGCCGCTGAAAACCTTCGAACTGGAAGGCACCGATCCCGACGGCAAACACGTTTCTTCCGACTCCGGCATGATCATTGGCACCCCGTATGCCGACATCTTCGCGATCGCACTGGAAAACGCCGGCCAGGTTTGGGTGGTCGATTACAAGAAAGACGGTTTTCCGGTGACCCGCATTGAAAACGTCGGCCGTCACTTGCACGATGCCTTCCTGACCCACGGCGGCAAGAAATTGATGGTCGCGTCCTATGACGACAGCATCGTCGCCGCGATCGATCTGGAAGAACGCAAACTGATCAAAAAACTCGAAGCCGGTTGCGTGCCGCACGTTGGCGGCGGCTCGGCGGTCAAGGTCGATGGCCGTACCTTGGGCTTCGGCACCAACTTCGGCGATTGCGACAAGATGGTGGTTAGCGTTTGGGACTTGGACAAAATGGAAGTCGTGAAGCAAGTACCGGTTTCCGGCGGCACCGAATCGCCGGCGGCGCACGCCAACGCGCCTTACGTCGCGGTGGACATCATCAGCAAGGACAGACGCGCCCGCACAGTACAGTTGATCGACAAAAAGTCGCTTGAAGTCGTCAAAACCCTGGATGTCGGCGGCCACGCCTACTTCCCGGAATACAGCGCCGATGGCAAGTTTCTGTATATCAGCGCCGGTTATAACGGCGACGAAGTGGTGGTTTACGACTCCAACAGCCTGCAAAAAGTCGCGAGCATTCCGATGGAAAGCCCGGCCGGCATTTTCTCCAGAGGCCGGGTCAAATACATGACTCGTGGCTTGTCGCCCGACGAAATGGAGCAAGGCAAATGAGAGCGAAAATTTTCTTGATCCTGCTAGGCGGCTTAATCGCGGCCGGTCCCGGACAGGCCACCAGTTTGTACGTCGGCCAAAACAAGGCCGGCGCGGTTTGCGCGCAATGCCACGGTATTCGGATGCCGAGCGCCGACGCACCGTTTCCGCCGCTGGGCGGCCGCGATCCCGAGTATTTGAAAACCGCGATCAAGCAATACCGCGATAAAACCCGGAAATCGGACATCATGAACGCGATTGCCGGCTCGTTGACCGATAGCGAGATCAACGACATCGCCGCGTATTACGCTAGCGTCAAGCCTTGATCGCGCGCGCGGCCGCTTGCTGTCTGGCTTGGAGCGTCGGCGTTGCCGCGCAGGCGGACCAACCCGGCCCGGCTCGCCAGCAGGAATTGCTGAACATGCTCAAGCATGATTGCGGTTCCTGCCACGGCCTGCCGCCGAAAGGCGGCTTGGGGCCGTCGTTGATGCCGGACGCATTGGCCGACAAGAGCGACGATCTATTGCTGGACGCGATCCAGAAAGGTCGAGCCGGCACGGCGATGCCGCCTTGGCAGCCGTTTTTGAGCATCAATGAAAGCCGTTGGTTGATCGCGCGATTGAGGCAAGGTTGGCTGCCATGACACGCAATGCGCTGGTTCTGGGCTGCGCGCTATTTCTCGCCGTCCAGCCCTTGGCTTGGGCGGACAACGCGCAAATCGAACAGGCTTACCGCCAGCAGCGTAGCGACCTGCAAATCGAAGGCGAAGGCACGGTGATCAAGCTGCTGGCCGACGACAATCGAGGTAGCCGTCATCAGCGTTTCATCATTCGCCTGGAGTCCGGACAAACCCTGTTGGTGGCGCATAACATTGACCTGGCGCCGAAAATCGAAGGCCTCAAGGTTGGCGACAAGCTGGCTTTTGCCGGCGAATACGAGTGGAGCGATAAAGGCGGCACGTTGCACTGGACCCATCGCGATCCGGGTGGGCGGCACGCAGCTGGATGGTTGAAGCATGGCGGCAGGGTTTATCAATAAGACCTCGCCATTTACAATCGGACCTTGCTTTTCGATTTCAGAGGAACAGCCATGACCACGATTACCGAACTCTCGCAACTGGACCCGAACGGTCATTATTCCTATGCCGATTACCTGAGCTGGAGCCTGAACGAAACCATAGAGCTGATTAAAGGCAAGATCAGCCTGATGAGTCCGGCGCCGAGTCTGGATCATCAACGAGTTTCCTGGCAGTTGAATGGTTTGCTTTTCGAGTATTTTCGGAAGAAACCTTGCCGGGCATTTGCCGCCCCGTTCGACGTGCGTCTATACGACCGCCGTAAATCGGTAGCCGCCAACCAGGATATTTACACCGTTGTTCAACCCGACTTGTGTGTGATTTGCGATGTCGAAAAACTCGACCCGCGCGGCTGTCTGGGAGCGCCGGACTGGATCATCGAGATTTTGTCTAAGGGTAATTCCAAGAAGGAAATCCAGACCAAATTCGAGCTGTACCGGGAAAGCGGCGTCAAGGAATACTGGATCGTTTACCCGTTCGAGCAAGCGGTGCATCAATTCGTGCTCGACGATGAGCAGGATCAATACCGGTTGTTGGCGATGTTTGCCGGCGAGGATACCGCTTCACCGCATATGTTTCCGGATTGTATGGTCGATTTGCAGGAAGTATTTGCCGAATAATTTTTACGGTTTTTCATGAAACGACTCATTGCTTTGACTGGCGCTTTCGCTTTTTACACCCTGTCCGCTAGCGCCGATTTGCGCGCCACCGGCGATCTGGGTGTAGTCATCGAGCGCGAGGCCGGTACGGTGCAAATCGTCAACACTACCAAGCCGGCGATGCTGAGCCGCATCGAAGGCTTGGGTGATCTGTCGCATGCTTCGGTGGTGTTTTCGCGCGATCAGCGCTACGCCTACGTGTTCGGTCGCGACGGCGGATTGACCAAGCTCGATTTGCTGCAAGACCAGATAGCCAAGCGCATTGTGCAAGCCGGCAACAGCATAGGTGGCGCGATTTCCCAGGACGGCAAGGTCATCGCCGCATCCAATTACACGCCGGGTGGCGTGAAACTGTTCGATGCCGAAACGCTGGAACTGCTAGCCGAAATTCCGGCCGTCTACGGTGAAGATAACAAGCTTTCCAAGGTGGTCGGTCTGGTCGATGCGCCGGGTCAGCGTTTCGTTTGCAGTTTGTTCGAAGCCAACGAAATCTGGCTGATCGACGCCAAAAATCCTCGCCAACCCGTGGTCAAAAAGTTTAAAGACATCGGCAAACAACCCTACGATGCCTTACTGAGTCCGGACGGCCGTTTCTACGCCGCCGGCCTGTTCGGCGAAAAAGGCCTGGCCTTGCTGGACTTGTGGCAGCCGGATAAGGGCGTCGAACATATCCTCGAAGACTACGGCAAGGACGACGAACAACTGCCTGTTTACAAAATGCCGCATCTGGAAGGCTGGACCATGGCTGGCGATTGGTTGTTCGTGCCGGCAATCGGTGCGCATGAAGTCTTGGTTATTGATAAAAAGGACTGGGAATTGGTCAAGCGGATTCCGGTGGCCGGCCAGCCGGTGTTCGTCAGCGGCCGGCCCGACGGCCGGCAGATTTGGGTGAATTTTGCCTTTCCGGATAATCAGACCGTGCAAGTCATCGACGTCAAGGATTTCAATTTCGTCAAAACCCTGCAACCGGGCAAGGCGGTGTTGCACATGGAATTCAGCCCGCGCGGCGAAGCGGTGTGGCTGGCGGTGCGCGACGAGGACCGGGTGATGGTTTACGACACCGAAACCTTCGCCGAAACCGCCCGTCTGCCGGCGCAAAAGCCCAGCGGCATTTTCTTCTCGGACCGCGCGAATCGGATAGGCTGGTAGCGCATGTTGACCCCCTTGCAGCAACGTCTGCTCAACGATTACCAACAGGATTTTCCGTTGAGCCCGACACCCTATCGCGACATCGCCGCGCAGCTTGGCGTCAGCGAGGACCAAGTGTTGCAGGCCTTCGAACAGTTGGCCGGGCAGCAAATGATCAGCCGTATCGGCCCGGTGATCGCGCCAAACAGTATCGGCAGCAGTGCGTTGGTGGCGATGGCTGTTCCGGGCGCCGATCTGGCCCGCGTCGCCGCATTGGTCAGTGCGTATCCGGAGGTCAATCACAACTACGAGCGCGAGAATCGCTTCAATCTGTGGTTTGTGCTGATCGCCGATGACGAAAACCATCTTAACGCGGTGATTGCCACTATCGAAGCGCAAGCCGGCTATCCGGCCATGGTGCTGCCGATGCTGGCCGATTACTTCATCAACCTGGGCTTCGAGTTGAATTTGCATGATTGATGCCGTCGATTACCGTTTGATTGCCGCCGTACAGGCCGGTCTGCCGATTGCCGCCCGGCCGTATGCGCTGATTGCCGAGCGCTTGGGCTTGAGCGAAAACGAAGTGCTCAGCCGCTTGGCCAGACTGAAACAGCAGGGTCTGATCAAGCGCTGGGGCGTCGTCGTCAAACACCGGCAGTTGGGCTATCGCGCCAATGCAATGATCGTGATGAACGTGCCCGACCAGCGGGTTGCCGAGATTGGCGGCTTGGTCAGCCGGCAGGCCTGCGTCAATCTTTGCTATCAACGGCCGCGGCAAGGCGAGGTCTGGCCGTATAACCTGTATTGCATGATTCACGGCAAGAGCCGCGACGTGGTGTTGGCGCAGTGGGCGGCGTTGCGCGATGCCTGCGGCTTGGACGAGTACACCTTCGAAGTGTTGTTTAGCCGGCAGTGCTTCAAGCAGCGCGGGGCCTTGTATGCTCGTCACGCCGCTCATCGGCAAAGCCCGGTTTTGGCTGGCGAGGGCCGAGCCGAAGCGGCCGCGGCCACGTTGAACTTCGACCTGCAATTGGCTTGAATATGGACGCCACCGACAAAGCCATCGTCAACCGTTTGCAGCAAGGTTTTCCGATTTGCGCGTCGCCGTACCGGCGGATCGCGGACGAATTGGGCATCGCGGAAGCGGATTTACTGAGCCGTTTGCAAGCCTTGTTGGCCGACGGCGTGTTATCGCGGTTCGGACCGATGTATCACGCCGAGCAAATGGGTGGCGCGTTAAGTTTAGCGGCGCTGAAAGTGCCAGAGGAGCGTTTCGACGAAGTCGCCGAGATCGTCAACGCCTTCCCGGAAGTCGCCCACAATTACGCCCGCAACCATGTCTTGAACATGTGGTTCGTGCTGGCCACCGAACAACCCGAGCAAGTGGCGGACGTGATCGCCGAAATCGAGCGCCGCACCGGTCTTGTCGTCTACAACATGCCGAAGATCAACGAATATTTCGTGGGTTTGCAGTTGGAGGCTTAGCGTGGCCGAGTCTCGAAATACGAATATCCGAGTCATGGGTAACGTTGTTTGGTGTGTGGAATGAGTGTATAAAATACACATCATTTATTAAATAGGAGTCTGCCATGTCCGTACGTTTTAATGTCGTGTTGTCGGACGATCTCAACCGCGAGCTCGATCGCGTGGCCCAGGAAAATGAGACCAACAAAAGCGAGATCATGCGCAAGGCCATGACCTTGTATCTGGCCGCGCAAGATGGTCGCCGGCGTGGGTTGAAGCTGGGCTTGGTCGAGCCGACCACCCAAAAATTGGAAACCGAAATCATTGGTTTATGAACCATATCGATCTCAACCAGCCGCCGCCCAACCATACTTTCAGCGTTTCGGTCAATCGGGAAGAAACCGACGGCGAGCGGCGGGTAAGATTGTTCAAGGATTTGGCCCTGTTCGTGGTGGCGCTGGGCTTTGTGATCACGATTGCTACCTTGTGCTACTCCACGTTGCTGTCCGCTTCAGCCAGTGCCGAGGAAAAGAAATGGGCGATGTCGATTCTTTCCGCGGCCACCGGTGGCTTGATCGGCTATCTGATCCGCAAATGACCGTGTCCCGTCCCAGCGCGCTCGATCCTATCGATCGCCAAATCATCCAGGCTACCCAATCCGGCTTGCCCTTGGTGGCCGAGCCTTACCAAGCCGTTGCCGAGCAACTGGGATTGTCCGCGCGCACCGTGATGTTGTGTCTGGCCGAAATGCAACAGACCGGCGTGATTCGGCGTATCGCGGCGGTGCCCAATCACTACAAGCTGGGCTACCGCTATAACGGCATGACGGTGTGGGACGTCGAGGATCGTCTAGTCGACGCGCTTGGACAACAGGTAGCGAAGCTGCCGTTTGTCAGCCATTGTTATCGGCGCCCCCGGCATTTGCCGGATTGGCCTTATAACCTGTTCGCGATGGTGCACGCGAAAACCGAGCAGGATGCCGAGCGGCAGGTGGCGATGATTGCCGAACGCTTGGGCGAACATGCCCGCGCCCACGAGGTGTTGTACAGCACCAAAATTTTAAAAAAAACCGGCTTGAGGATTGGCGGCTAAACCATGTTCAGACTGAGTCAATTCATGCGTGAAGTGCTGGCGCCGACGCCGTTAACACCGGCGCGCAAGCCGCTGGGTCCGGTGGTGATCTGGAATCTGATCCGCCGCTGCAATCTGACCTGCAAGCACTGCTATACCACGTCGGCCGACATCGATTTCCCCGGCGAACTGGCCACGCCGGAAATTTACGCGGTGATGGACGACTTGAAGGCGTTCAAGGTGCCGGTATTGATCCTGTCCGGCGGCGAGCCCTTGCTGCACCCGGATATTTTCGCGATCTCGCGGCGGGCCCGCGACATGGGCTTTTACGTCGCCTTGTCCAGCAACGGGACCTTGATCGACCAGTCCAACATTGCTCAGATTGCCGCGATCGACTACCAATATATCGGCGTCAGTCTGGACGGCATGCGCGAGGCCCACGATAAATTTCGCCGGAAGCAAGGCTCGTTCGACGCTTCGTTGGCCGGCATTCGCCTGTGCCGCGAGCACGGCATCAAGGCCGGGATTCGGTTTACGTTAACCCAGGACAATGCCCACGATTTCGAAGCCCTGCTGCAATTAATGGATGACGAAGACATCGACAAATTTTATCTGTCGCATCTGAACTACGGCGGGCGCGGTAACAAAAATCGCAAGGACGACGCCGAGTTTCAACTGACGCGCCGGATCATGGATGCGCTGTTCGAAAAGTCGTTGAGCTGGGAGGCGCAAGGCCTGCACCGCGAAGTGGTTACCGGCAACAACGATGCCGACGCGGTGTATTTTCTGCATTGGGTCGCACGCCGCTTCCCGGAGCGCGCCGGCCATATCCAGGCCAAACTGCGGCAATGGGGCGGTAACGCTTCCGGCGTCAACGTGGCTAATATCGACAACTTGGGCAATGTCCATCCGGATACTTTTTGGTGGCACTACGGGCTCGGCAACGTCCGGCAACGGCCGTTTTCCGAGATTTGGCAGGATCTGTCCGATCCGCTGATGGCCGGATTGAAAGCCTCGCCTCGGCCGCTACAAGGCCGTTGCGGTACCTGTGACTACCAAGCCATCTGCAACGGCAACACACGGGTCCGCGCCCAGCAATTGACCGGCGATTGCTGGGCCGAGGATCCCGGTTGCTATCTGACCGACGCGGAGATCGCCGACCCAGCGAATCCGCTGAATAGAGCGGCCGTAAACGGCTGATGCGAAACACTCCGCACTTCGGGAGCAACCAATGCCCCTAGCCTGGCGATCGGCAAACGGGTAGCCCGGAAAATCAAAAATCACTGGTGTAGGAGCGGCTTTAGCCGCGATCGATGTCGTTCCGACACCGGTGTCTCGCCTATGCGGCCGCTGCCTTTCAGCGCCATCAACCCTTGATTCCCCGTCAGTCGTCCTGAAAACGTAACCAAGGTTTGGCCCCAACCTTTTTTCCCGCGACACATGCTAAGGCAGCGGCGTGCCTACATCCTCGCGCTCGTTTGTTTTAGCCGGTATCAGCCAGCGGTTCACTTGTTCCAGATCGGCCGGCGACAGACTGCTCACGGCTTGTTTCAGGCGTAGACTGTCAAGCAAGTAGTCGTAACGGGCGCGGGCGTAGTCGCGTTGAGCGCCGAGCAATTCGCGTTCGGCGACGATGACGTCCAACGCGGTACGCCGGCCGGCGTTGAAACCGGCCTGGGTGGCGGCGAGACCGGTTTCGGCGGATTTCAGCGCTTGCTGCAATGCCTTGACGCGGCTGATGCCCGCCACTACGCCCAGATAGGCATTGCTGGCGCCGCGCCGCACCGCGCGCTTTTGTTGGGCCAGATCGGCCAGCGCCTGGCGGTAGCGGTGTTCGGCTTCGCGGGTCCGGGATTCGGTGCGGCCGCCCTGGTAGAGCGGCAGGTTCAGATTCAGGCCGATCACGTCGTCCTCGACATCCGCCGACCCGAATCGGCCGCCGGAGGTGGCAAAACCGTGGCTGCCGCTGGCATCCAGCGTCGGCAGGTGGCCGGCGCGCTGTCGCTGGATTTCATCTTGGGCGACCTGAACAGCTTTTTGTTGCGCTAGCAAACCGTAGTTTTGGGTGAGCGCCAACTCGACCCAGCGCTGTTCGTCGGCCGGTTCCGGGGCCAACAACGGCATGTCGGCGCTGAGTGCGTCCAATTGCGGATAGTGCTGGCCGGCCGTTTCCCGCAGCCCCTCGCGAGCGTCGCGCAGTTGGTGATCGGCGGCGATGGCGTCGGCCACGGCCCGGTCGTGGCCGGCTCTAGCCTCCTGGACATCGGTCAACGCCAGAAAGCCGACCGCTCGCCGTTGTTCGGCTTCGGTGAGCTTGCGCTGCAACGATTGTTGTTGGGCCTGGGCGAATTTCAGGTTTTCCTCGGCGGCCAGTACGTCGAAATAACGTTCGCAAACCGTCAGCATCAGCGCAATTTCGGCGGCGCTGCTGTCGGCCTCGGCTTGGGCGACCCGATTGTCGGCCTGCTCCAGCGCGACCCAGCGGTCGATATGCAGCAAGGGTTGGCTGATCGATAAGCTGTAGGCGCCGGTCATGAATTCGCTACGACCGCCCAAGCCGATCGCGGCCGCGCCGCCGTAACGAATATTTTGGTAGTCGCGCGCAACGTTGGCGCTAAAGCTGGCCTCCGGAAGAAACAGCGCGGCTTGCGCCTGGGATTGGCTTTCGACGACGGCTTCCACGCCTTCGCGGGCTTTTTCCAGACTGGGATTGTCTTGCAGAGCGTCGCGATACACCGCCAGCAAATTTTGCGCGCTTGCCGGAACAGCGGCTAGCGCGGCGGCCAGCAGCCAGCCGATTGAGCAAGCCCGGCGCGGAGCCGGCCTGGCATGGCGCTGGCCGGATGGGCTTGGGGCAGCCGCCGGCCGAGCCGCGCGGTTAAGCGCCATGCGTTTTACCCCGCAAGGCCCACGCCATCCCCAAGCGGTACAGCAAAGGCATCAGGAATAAGGTAAACAGCGTCGAAAAGCCCACTCCCCAGACGATCGCGGTCGCCACCGGCCGCCATGCGGTCGCGGACTGGTCCTCGCTCAGCGCCAGCGGCAACAGACCGACCGTGGTGGTCAACGAGGTAATTAGAATCGGCAGTAATCGCCGCCGCGCCGCCCAGATGCTGGCATGTACCACGCCCATGCCGGATTGCAAGCGATCGTGGGCCGCCGAGAACATCAGGATCGCCGAGTTGACGGCGATGCCGGCTAGAGCCACGGCGCCGTAAAAGGTGTACAAACTGACCGCTTCCCCGGACAGCATCAGCCCCAGGATGACGCCGGCGAAGGCCATCGGGATTTTCAGCAACACCAGCAGCGGCAAGCCGTAGCTTTGAAATTGCGCGCCGACGATGATGAAGATCAGTCCCAAACCCAGCGCCAACAACTGCCAGAGCTGTTTTAGGCCTTCTTCGACGGTTTCCATTTCGCCACCGAAGCTCACCTTGATGTCCGGATAACGATCCTTGACCCATTCCCAACGGCGCTGAATCTCGCGGTTGGCGGCCAGGGTATCCATTTGACTTTTATCGAGATCGGCCTGCAGGGTCAGCATCTGTTGGTAATCGATATGATTGATGCTGGCGGGGCCGATACGCGGCTCGGCGCTGACCAATTGGCCGAGCGGCACGCTCGAGCCGTCGGTGCGGGCCACCGTGTAACGCAGTAGCTCGCCGATGTCGCGCATGTCGTTTTGATACGCGCGTACCCGCACGCCGACCGGCTCGCCTTGCTCGGTATAGCTGGCGACGCTCTCGCCGTCCGCCAGTAATTGCAGGGTGCGGGACACGGTATCCGGGCTTAGGCCGGTCCGTTGAATCGCCGCGCTATCCAGTCTTAATTTCAATTCGCTGAGTCCGGCGATCCGGTCCAACCGGATTTGGCTGACGCCGGGCGTCGCGGCGAGCACGCTTTTCAATTCGGCGACCGCAGCATCCAGTTGGGCGCCGGCGCCGCCTTGGATGTTGAGGTTAATCGCCTTGCCGACGCCGCCGCCCAATGCCGAGCCTTCGCCCTCGACCCAAGCCTCGATCGCCCCGTCCAGATTCGTCAGCAGGGGTTTCACCGAGGGTATCAAGCTGGCGGCATCGCGACTGCCATGGTTCAAGCTGAACCACAAATCGCCGTATTGGTGGCCGTACAAATATTGGCCTTCCTTGGCGATAGCGCCGCTTTCGGCCGCGCTGGCTCGCAATTCTCCCGGCTCGAATAACGGGGCGATGCGTCGTTCGATTTCCTCCAAGGTGGCCAGGGTCTTCGCGGACGGCGTGCCGCTGGCCATTTCCAGCGTGACGACAAAGCCGTAATCGGGTGGCGTTGGTAACCAATTAAATTTTACCCAGGAAAAAGCCACGGCCGAGCCGGCCACCGCGAAGAAGGCCAGCAACAACAGCAAGGCCTGAATGGGGCGGCGTAACACGTAAACCAAGGCATGGCCGTAGCGGCGTTGCAGGCTTAAACGCATCCGTTCTCGCCAATGTGTCGCGGCTTTGCCGGAATTTGGCGCTTCGGCCCTGACGGTAGCGGCAGCATGGGCCGGCAAAATCCACAAGGCCTGGACGATGCTGATCAGCAAGGCCAGGCAGACTACTTGCGGCACCACGCCCATCAAAATGCCCAGATAGCCGCTCATCAACATCAGCGGCACAAAAGTGGCGATCGTGGTTAGCGAGGAGGTGGCGACCGGCAGCCAGACTTCGCGCAAGGCCGCCACCGTCGCGGACAAGGGCGGCAGACCCCGCCGCAACTGTTGGCCGACTGCCTCGATCACCACCACCGCATCGTCGACCAGCATCCCCAGCACGATGATGACCCCCAGCAACACACTGAGATTGAGCGATTGGTGAGTCATCTGCAGCGCGATGAAGACCCCGGCCAACGAGAACGGCACCGCCAACGTGGTCAGCAGCGACAAGCGGGTACCCAACAGCAGCCAGGTCACCGCCCACACCAGCAACATACCGGACCAGGCGTGCTCCTCCATCGTGGCGATGGCGCTCCTGATTTGATCGGACTGGTCGATCAGTAAAAACAGTTGCACGCCGGTATGGGCGCCGACCCGGTTGCGGGCATCGATATAGGCTTTCAGTCGATCGATCAAGGTCAGCGTGTTGGCGCCGGCTTGCTTGATAGGCATCACCGCCACCGCCGGTTGGCCGCGAAACCGCGCGCCCAGTTTCACGGCTTTGCTGGCGCGGCTGATGTCGGCCAAATCGCCCAGCCTGACTTCACCCTTGGCGCCGAGGATAGGCAACTGTGCCAGCCGGCTTGCCGCGTCCTCGGTGCCGGTCAGGCGCAGCAGCCACTCGCGGTCGTCGACCTTGACGATGCCGGCGGCGATGTCTCGGAAATACGCGCCGACCGTATCGGCCAGGGCGGTGGGGCTGATGCCCAGGCCGGCCAAACGTTCCGGATGAAACGTCACTTGTAATTCCGGATCTTCCAGGCCCTTGGTCTCCACCGTCGCCACGCCGGGTAGGCGCTGCAAATCGAGTTTGACTTGGCGGGCCTGGCGGCGAAAGTTTTCGTCTTCGCCGGGGCCGTACACCAAGATCTTGAACCAGTCCGAGCCCAGATTGCCTTCGAAAATGTCCGGCGCCGCCGCCGACTTCGGCAATTCCGACTGCGCCAAGGTCTGCAATTCGCGCCGCAGCTCCATCATGCGGCGTTCGTAGACCGGTTTGTCGAGTTCCTCGAAGCTGACCGTGATCGTTGCGATACCGGTTTGGGCATTGCTGCTGACGTGCTTGATGTCGCGGATTTTGCCGCGCAGCGTGCGTTCGATCGGGTCGACGATCAAGCGCTCGACGTCCTCGGCGCCGGCGCCGGGCAGCGCCACGGCGATGCTGGCGGCGTGAACCGGCGTATCCGGCGCTTTTTCCTTGGGGAGTTGCGGATAGGCCAAGCCCCCCAGAATCAGCACCATCAAATAGCTGAGATTGGCGAGGACGTGGTTGCGGTACAGCGAATCCAGCCGCATGTTCAAGGCTTGCTCTTGGCGGCGGGCGCTGCTTCGACCGTGATCGCGGCGCCGTCTCGTAGCGCAAATTGACCGGTGACGACGAGCTGGCTGTCGCCCGGTAACGCGATGGCCGCCGGCCGGCCGCTTTGCGCGGTCGGCAAGGCGTGAAACTGCGCAGTACTCTGCCGGTTCAAAAACACGCCCAATTGTTCGCCGCGCTTGACGACGAATTCGGCCGGGACGTGCATTCGTTTATCCCTCCATAGCACGCGGCCGGCGCTGCCGGCTTCGGCGGCGGTAGCGGCAAAATCCAGCCGGGCGTCGTGCGTGCCGGTTTCGGTGCGGATGGCCGGTAAAACGCTGCGCAGTTTTAGAGGGTAGCGGTTGCCGTTGTGTTCAAAACTCAAGTCGCTCGCCTGCCGTAAGGCCTGGGTTTCCTGATCGGGGATTTGCGCCGACACTTCCGGCCGGCTGGTGTCGAGCAAGCGCACCAACGGCGTGCCGCGCGCGGCGAATTGGCCGATGGCGATCAAACGTTCGGTCACCACCCCGGCAAACGGCGCACGCACGGTGCAGTGCTTAATTTGTTGGTCGGTGGTTTCCAGACGGGCGCTATTCGCGGCCAGCTCGCCGCGCAAGACCGCCAATTGCGCGCGTTTTTCCTGGACCTGCTCGTCGGGCAGAGTCTGTTGTTGGGCCAGGGTTTCCGCTTGCTTGAGCTGCCATTGCGACAGTTCCAGTTTGGCTTGGGCGGCTAGCCTTTCGCCCTGCAGGCGCGCGCGTTCCAGTTCAAAGTTCCGGCAGGCCAGTTGCGCCAGGGCCGTGCCGGGCTTGACCGTGTCGCCGACCCTGACCGGCAGCTCGACGACCGAGGCGTCGATTTCTGCCGCGATCGGCGAGTGATTCAAACTGACGACCAGCGCCGGCGCGGCGGATTCGGGGTAAATGGCGACTTGGGCGAGCGGCGCGACCCGCACGGCAACCGGATCGTCCGCCCATGCGGCAGCCGATAGGGTTAACCACGACGCCGCCAACCACGCGGCAATCGGCTTTTCCAATGTAAACCTGGATGCGCGGGCCGTTGCCTTAGCGTGCGCCGCGCGGCGGGGTGGTTGGTTGGGAGTCGGGAAAACGGTCATGCCCATCATGCGCCGACTTTAAAACGGATTCGGCGCATGTTCCGCCAGCCGGCAACGACCAACAGCAAGCTTGGCAAGCCCACGCCGACGCAAGCCGCCAGCAGATTGGAGCGTCGAAAGGCATCGGCCGGCGGCGGGTGCCGAAATTGCGGAATGGCTTGGTAATCGCTGAACTCAGGCCCGTCCTGAACAAATTTTGGAAAATAAAAAGCCCGCAGCCGTTGGTGATATTCGGCGACGGCTTCCAGAAAGGCTTGTTGGTAGTCCTGGCCCTGACCGGTCAGTTGCTGAACCGCGTGCTGATAGACGATGGCCGGCGACAAAAAGCCCAGCCGTTCGACCAACTGGAGTTGGCGGCCTTGCTGGGCCGTGAATTCGGCCCGGCCGGGTGCCAGTACCCGCTGGGTTTCCTCGTCCAAGGCCAGGCGGGTCTGGATGTAGTCGTCGACATTGACGCTCCGGGTTTGCGGCACCCGGTCGGGATGATCGATCAAGTATTTGCCCAACAATTCGCTCTTGCGCTTGCCGACTTCAATAGTGGCTTCGCGGCTGGCGTCGATGAACGCCATCCGCGAGGGCAGCGGATACCACTGTTTCAAACCTAGATTCAGGCAGCCCGGCAACACAACCACCAAGAACAGCCACAGTCCCGCCAATAGCAAGCCGTTCTCGGCGCTGCCGTTACCGCGCGAATTGATCCAAAAGGCGCAGGCAAACCAAAACCACAGATAAACGCTACTGAGCAGCAGCCAGCCGCCCCAGGCCGCGACAAAGCTTGGCACATCGGCGGGCGGTTCCGCCAGCCATAGGGCCAGACTCAACGGGAGCAGCGTTAACGCGACGAACCACGCGGCCCTGACCGCGAAGCGGGCGGCTATGATGCGCCGCGGCGGAACCGGTTGGCAGCCGAGCAGGGCCAGCGTGCCTAGCTCGCGTTCGGCGGACAGTTGATTGTACGTCAGCAGCAAAATCGCGATCGGCAACAGCGTCAGGATCGCGAACGCGGCGTCGAAGCGGCCGAACAGCAAGCGCAGCGGGTTTTCCAGCGTGCGATGCAAACGCTCGTCGTAAGCGCCGCCGACTTCCCAGGCGTTGACCAGAATACAGGCGTTGTACAGATCGGTTTGGCCGACGGTCAGCGCCGCCAAGTCACCGTTTTGCCGGCAGATATGTTGCGCCATGCCGCCCAGGGTCAGCGCGTAGCGCGGATCGCGTTCCCGCTCCGCGACGGTTTTGGCCGGCGGCTGGTTTTTAGCGCGCAGCTCCTTGGCCATGTTCAACAATTCCTCGAAATCTTGGCGGCTCTGTTGGGCGTATTCGGCGATCAAGGCATCCTGGCCGGTTTGCCATTGCCTGCCGTTGTTGAAACCGAACAGTAAGGCCGCCGCGCACAGCAAGCTAGTCGCCCAAAATACCCGGTCGTGACGCAGTTGCCGGCACTCGATGCGGCATAAGCTCAAGCTTTTCATACCGAGGCCCCCGATAGCCGGGAAACCGCGTAGCGGGCAAACGTTACCGCCGCGGCCGTCCAAATTAGTAATAAAGCGATGGCTCTGGGATAGGGGCTTAGTGCTTCCCGCCAATCGGGCGGCCGATAACGAAACGCCGGAACGCGTTGGAAGAAGCTCGCGTCGGCTTTGATTAACGTGCTGTCCCAACCGTTGGCGTTCCGAGTTTGATGGCGGGAGACGTAATCGTTGAGGAGGCGGTTCAAGTGGCGACGATAGTGTTCGACTTGCCGGGTAAAGGCTTGATGCTGCGCCGGATCGTTGCCGGTCAGGGCCATCGATAACAGCGAGACGCCGGCGCTCGGCGCGATCAGCGTGCCCCATTCCAGCAAGCGGTTTTGCCGGGCGTAAATATCGTAGCGTTGGCGGTCGTAACGTTCGCACACCGCCCAGGCCGCTTCCTCGCCGACTTGCATACTCCGGCCCGTGTAATCGAAGGGCAGCTCCTCAACGCGCTCGACCCGGTACTCGGCGAGCAACTGCTTTTGCAAGGTCTGTTCGGCGCTTTCCCAGGATTGGCTCAGATCGGTCATGAAATTGACCCAAAACTGATGAGTGGACGGGACCGGATAAACGTAGCCGCCGACATCCAGCAACATGCGGGGAAGCGCGAACACCGTGACGCCCCAGAACACCAATAGCACTGCCAGCGCGGTGCGCGCCGAGCGGCAACAGGCGGACACGCCGAGTGTCAGAAACAACAGCAGAGTCAGATACAGTCCGTACAACACCACCAGTAAACCGGCGCGGGCCAGTTCGTCGCCGCGCGATTCGGCCGGCGCTAGATAGCCGGCAGTGGCGATACCGAATCCGGCAAGCGGCAACAGTATTGGCAATAGCGCCCGCGCGATGCCGGCCGCCTTGCCCCACAGCAGCAACGAAGGCCGCAGTCCGAGACTCAGCAATTGTCGCAAGGTGCCTTGCTCGCGTTCGCCGGCGAAAGCCGAAAAACCGAGCAGTATCACCAACAGCGGCAGCAGGGTTTGGGCGGCATTGGCCGGGTTCAAGTCGCCGAAGCGCTGCAGCGCGCTCATGTCCTGGGCCGGCGGATATTCCACTTCGCCTTGGATGTGGGCACCATTCAGGATCGAGGCGCCGACGTACGGCTCGATCCCGCCATCGACAATGGTCAGCGGCCGCGGCGTTTTGAAGGCGTACACCCCGTAATGAGCGGCGTCGTGCGGGTGTTTGGGGTCTTGTTGGCCGAAACGCCGATAGTCGTGCTCGGCGGCGATGTCGGCTTGATTCAGCAAATCCAGGTAGTTGCGCCAACCAAACCAACTGGCGGCGATGAATAATGCCAGTATCAACGCAGCCGCTAGCTTGAAACGGCCGTCGCGGCGGCATTCGGTGAACTCTTTTTCGGCGATGGCGGCAATCATCAGGCCGGCTCCGTGGCGCGCAAACCGGCCCGCATATAGTCCAGGTAAATCCGCTCCAGTTCGGCGGCGTTGGTGTCGGCGGTTTTAAGTACCGTCAGCAGTTGACCGGCCTTCATGATACCGGCCCGGTGACCGGTTTCCTTGACGCGAAACAAGTCGTGGGTCGCCATCAAGATGGCCACGCCGGCGTCCGCCAGTTTGACGAGCAGGTTGGAAAACTCGTAGGCGGCTTGCGGGTCCAGGCCCGAGGTCGGTTCGTCCAGCAATAAAACCTGGGCTTCCTTGGCGCAAGCCATTGCAATGCCGACTTTCTGGCGCATGCCTTTCGAGTAAGCGGCGACCGGACGGTCGACGGCTTCGTCCGGCAAGCCGGCCCGGCACAGAAAGTCGCGTAAGCGGGTTTTGTCATAGCGATGGCCCGACAAGCGGCTGAAATAGTCCAAATTTTCCAGGCCCGAGAGCCTGGGATACAGCGCGACGTTCTCCGGCAAATAGGCGACCCGTTGCCGAACCCGATCGGGGTTTTGGTTGACGTCCAGGCCGGCTATCCTGGCCACGCCGGTGCTGGGCTTGATAAAGTCCAGAAACAGATGAATCGTCGTGGTTTTGCCGGCACCGTTGGCGCCGAGCAAACAAAAGATTTCGCCGGGGGCAACTTGCAGATTCAACGCGTCCAGGGCTCGGATCGCGCCATAGTGTTTGGTCAGTTCTCGGGCTTCTATCATCGGAACGTGGCACCTCGGCAATGAAAAAAAGACTGCCGCGAAAGGCCTTGCTTCCCGGAGATATAAAACCTATATTCGACGCTTAATTTCGATCCGTTTCGAGCGTTTATCGTTATGTCAACCATACAAGTTTCCGAAGATATATTGCCGCTGGGGCAGTTCAAAACACAGGCTTCCGCATTGATTAAAAGCATTAATTCCAGTAACCGTTCCATCGTCATTACCCAGAACGGCAAGCCGGCCGCCGTGGTACTGTCGCCTAGCGAATTCGACCGGCTTAATAGCCAAGCCCGATTTGTCTCCGCCGTGAGGCAAGGTTTGGATGACATTCAGGCGGGACGGGTCATAGAGGACGAGCAACTGGCGGAAGTTCTGGAACATAAAATTGCCAAATTGTGAAGTTGCGCTGGAGCGATCGATCCACGGACGATCTGGCCGAGATCTACTGGTATATCGCGCGTAACAATCCCCAAAACGCCAAGCAGTGGGTGGACAAACTCCGAAAGCGTGCTCGAGATGCCGCTCACTCGGCATTGATTGGCAGGATTGTGCCGGAGCTGGGCCAAGCCGATATTCGAGAAGTGTTTGTCGAGCACTATCGAATCGTCTATCGCGTCGAAGACGACGGCATATCGGTATTGACTGTATTCGAAGGGCATCGCGTGCTTAAGCTCTAAACTCCCTGGCTGCATTCGCTCGGTAGTTTCTTCGATGGAGACGGCGAAACACTTAAGCATCGACACGCCCGGCGATGTTGGCTTGTCTGGCTTTGGACGACCGCAGAGCGCTCCGCTTTTTCAGCCAGATATAGACGCCGGTGACCGATAGCATCGCGACCACCAAGCCCATCGCGCAAACGAAGATTTGGAACGGCAGTCCCCAGACTTTTGCCATGTGCAACGCAAACAGCCACATACTCAAGGTCAAGCCGAGGTTTTCGCCGGTCGGTAACAGTAGACCGCCAAACCGGCCGCTGTCGCTGTCGAACCAGATCGCGGTGCCGGCGTGGTCCGGGCTGAGGTCGCGGTCGCTTTTTACCACGTACAAAAACATGCCCTTCTCCGGTTGATAGGCCAGCGCCTCTTCCGCCAGCACCTGCACGTGCGCCGCTTGGGCTTGTTCGGCCATCAAACGCCGGCCGATCGCGTGCGCCTCACGCCAGGCAATGCGCGGTTCCGGGCGCGGTTCCGGCAGATTCGGGACCGGAAATTGCCGTAAATCCGGCATATCGAACAGCGCGGCCATCACCGGTTGGTAGACGGTTTCGCTCAAATTGAAGCCAACCGACGACCAGGCGAACACGAACAGCATCAGCCAGGTCCACAAACCGCCGGCCCGGTGCAAGTCAAAATTCAGCCGAAGGGCCGAGGCCGGCCATTTGATTTTCCAGGCAATCGCCCAACGCGACCAAAAGCCGCGCGAAGTTGTTCCCTCTCCTTCAGGGAGAGGGTTAGGGTGAGGGGATTTGCGGCGCACCGGGAAGGTCAGGTAAAACGCGACGAAGCAATCGACGGTCCAGATCAGCGCGGCGATGCCGAACAACCAGACCCCGACTTCGTCCAAGGCCAACGAATAGTGCAAGCTGTAGATTACCCGGAGGATGTTGTGGCGGGTCAGCGGCCACAAGCCTTCGTCCTTGCCGTAACCGAGCAACTCGCCGGTATAAGGATCCAGCCGTAGGTTTTGATAAGCCAGTTCGTAGGGTTTGCCGGTGGCCGGATCGGTGCGCGGCGTCAACCCCGCTTCGAAAACCCGGTTGGATTCCCGGCTTAACATCAGTTGGTTGATGTACGCATGCGGTTCCAGTGCCAAGGCTTGGTCGCGCAATATAAACTCGTCTAGCATCGCTTGATCGCGAAGTTCCACCCGATACAGGTCGGAATTCAGCCAGTCGTCCAATTCGTGGTAAAAGGCCAGCACGCAACCGGTCAGACCGGCCACGCTCAAAAAGAACGCCATGTACAAGCCGGCGTAACGGTGTACCAAAACCCAGAAGTGTCGCGTCATATAAAGTTTGTTAAAGGTCGTTTAATCCATAAGACGAATCTCGGCGTTAAATCCAGACAGAAATTTGCGATTTATCGCATCTAGCGACCTAACGGTCATTGTCTCGAAGCAGGAACAGATGGGCCCGGCAGCGGCTTCAGCCGCGATCGAAAGCCCCTTCGGATAGGCGTGTGTCCGTAATTTTCCCTACGACTTTTGATGCTCGATAAAGCAACTTCGCCTCGAAAGCCCCGTTAATCCTCGGCAGTGTTCTCCCGGCACGGCCGAACGGAAAACCCGCCAACACGGCCGGGAGAATCGGCAACGAGGACCGTCAATACTCGACGTTGACCGAGCCGATGAAACTGCGCGGGTTGCTGAAACTGACGTAGCCGTAACCGGAGTCGGTCACCGGCGACGCGTCAGTGAAATAGCGTTGGTCCAGCAAGTTGTCGACGTTCAGTTGCGCCGTCACTTTCGATTTGCCCACTTTGAAGCTGTAGCCGGTCATCAGGCCGACCAAGGTATTGCCGACCGAGCGGGTTTGGTTATTGGCATTCACGACATAATCGCGCAAGCTTACGCCGCCGCCGAATTTCAAGCCCTTGGCCGGCCCCTGTTGGATTTCGTAGGTAGTCCAGGCGCTGGCGGTATTTTCCGGCACAAACTGCAAGCGGTTGCCGACTTTGATCTGGCCGGAGATGTCCGAACTTTTGGTGACGCGCACGTCTTGGTGGGCGTAGGTCAGGATCGCATTCCAGCCGGGCAGAATTTCGCCTTGAATGTCCAACTCCGGACCGCTGCTATTGACTTCGCCGACCGACAGATAACAAAAATTGCCGCCGCACGCCGTGCCGCGGCCTACGTCCAACGTGGCAACGTTTTGTTTGGTCAAATCGTAATACGCCAAAGACAGGCGCAGCCGGCCGTCGAACCATTCGGATTTGGCGCCCAGCTCCCATTGTTGGGCGGTTTCCGGCGCCAAGGCCTTGCCGAAGGCCGCGCCTTCCACGAACGCAAACCGGCCGGTATTGGCGCCGAAATTCTCGACGTAATTGCCGTAGACGCTGAGCCATGTGGCGGGTTGCCACAGCACCGCGACGCGTGGGGTCACGTCGTCGTCGGTTTGCGGCAGGCCGAATTCGTCCGGCCGCAGCACGCCGTCCGCGCCGCCGCGAAATATTTTCGAATGCACATACTGGTAGCGAAACCCGCCGAGCAGATGAATATTATGCGGAAGCTCGATTTGGTCCTGTAAATAGGCGCCGAAATTGTCGGTTTTTTGGGCGAACAGCTGGCGCAAACTGGGGTCCAATACCACGCCCGGACCGGGGTGGGCTGGCTGGTTGATGTTGATGTCGGAAAGCGTGAAACCGATGCCGCCAAAGGTGAGGTCCTGAAAATAATCGGTGGCGTAGTGGTCGCCGCCGATCAGTAAGGTGTGTTTCAACGCGCCGGTCGTGAAATGGCCGGTCAGGTCCAGAATATTGGCCAAGGTGTCGTTGGTCTCCGGATTGATTCCGTAAACCACCCGGCTCAAGGTGTTGCCCGCCAGGAAAAACGGCAAGGTGCTGGGGCCTTGCCGCACCTCGCGGCGCCGGAAGTTGACTTGATGTTTGATGCTCCAATCTTCATTGAACTGATGCGTCCAGTTGAAGCCGGCGAAGTAGCCGTCGGTCGTGGCCAGGTTTTTTTCGCCGAGGTTGCGCTGGTGGGGCAGGTCGATAAAGCGGTTGTTGCCGTCGATCGGCAAAATCATGAAATCCTCGCTGGCCCGCTTATGCTGATACTCCATTTCCAGCGTCGCCTGGGTTTTGGCGCCGATTTGCCACTGGATGACCGGCGCGATGAATTTGTCGTCGCTTTCGACCAGATCGCGGTAGGAATGATTACTTTGAAACGAGGCGTTGACCCGGTACAGCAAACTCGCGTCAGGGTTGATCGCGCCGGTCGCATCGACGCTGGTCCGAAACAAATCGTAGGAGCCGAACTGTTGGTTGATCGCGTAGTAGGGCGTGGCTCTGGGTTTTTTGGTGATGACGTTAATCATCCCGCCGGGCTCGACCCGGCCGAACAGAATCGCGGCCGGCCCTTTCAGGACTTCCACGCTTTCCACGTTGGCCATTTGTTGACCGTTGCCGTACCAGGTGCTGCCCCCATCCATCCGAAAACCGTTGCGGAACAAGGTGCTGGTCGCAAAGCCGCGCAGCGTGTATTGCTCGGCGTTGCTGGGGCCGGCTGAATTGTTGTTGCCGTTGGCGACGCTGACGCCGCTGATGTTCTTCAAGGCCTGATCGAGGCGTATCACTTGCTGGTCCTTCAAGACTTGCTTGGAAATCACCTGCACGTTCAGCGGCGTCGCCATAATCGGCGTATCGGTTTTGGTGCCGGAGCTGGCGTTCGGCAACGCGTAATCGGGATTGTAGGGATCGGTGGCGTCGTAGGCGGCTTGGCCGACCACCTTGACGGCCGGTAAGGTAGCCGCCGCGTCGGGCGTCTCGGGATTGTCCGGATTTTGCTGGCTCGGTTTGATTGCCAAGGTATGGTCGTCAACCGTTTGCACGTTCAAAGTGGTGCCTTTCAGCAAATGCCGGAGGGCGTCCGCCCGGCTGTAGCGGCCGTCGATGGCCGGGCTGCTCAGGCCGGTTACGCTTTCCGGGCGGAAGATCAGTTGCAGGCCGGTAGCGCGTGAGTAAGCTTCCAAAGCCGCCGCCAGCGGTTGCGCCGGCATGTGCAAATCCAGATCGGCTTCCACCGCGTGGGCGCTAGCCAACTGCAACCCGGCCAGGGCCGCCGCCAGCGCCCAGCGCATTGTTTTGGACTTGCCCCGAGCGGATGGCTGATGGTTTGATGGGCGATGGTGGTTCGGCATGGGCTATCTCCTTGATGACCGGGACTCGGTTTTCGATCCCTATGCGCACTAAGCCAAACGAAGTGGCTGCTTACCCTACCTCAAGCGTGAAAAAAAGAATGCATCGGACGCTGACGACGCTTTGCAATCACATGAGATGAAATTTGCGGAGACGGGAATAAGGCAATACGCTGTCATTCAAAATTGTAACGGTTTGGCTAAGCGGAGTAGGAATAAGGCGTTGGCTGAGCGGAGCCGAAGCCAGCGATTTCGCTTCGACTCCGCTCAGCGAGCGGCGTAGCTGACGTTGAGGTGTTCATTCCCCTGCTCCGTTGGGAGAAGGCGTTTTTACTTCGCGCTGAATAGTTACTCAAAATTTAGGTGCGATTAGCTTCTGTAATCGCACATTTCGAAGCCAACAATTCCTCCGATTACGTTACTGCTAATCGGAGCGGGCTGGCTTATTCACTGAAGCAATCGATGCAAAAATTCGGGACTTTGGGTTTGAGTTTTCGGCAAGCCGAAAACCAGCGGCAGCCGGACCAGCCGAATTTACACCCGCTTGATGAGGGTGTCGTAAAAGCCCCTCTCCTTGCGGGAGAGGGTTCTGTTTCGACTTTTACGACACCGTCTTGATGGGGAAATAATTCCGGGCTTGCATGACCTTCATTGCCGGTGCCGCCGATAAATCGCACCGTTCCCATCGAAACCCGCCGCAGTGCGGTTTGAGCAGTCAGGTGTCCGCGTTCGATCGGCAGCGGTGTCGTCGCGACAGGCTATGTTGCCGTTGATACCGGCAGCGTTCTTATCTCAACACGCAGTGTCGCCAATTAAACATCCAGGGTTCCGCGACGAAGGTGTAGACCTTCACGCTGAACACGCGGTCTTCTAATATGGACAGTGGGCGCCGCTTGTTTAACACGCAAGCGCCACTGTTGATCGGACACGCGCCGCTGTTTGGCAGAGACGGCTGCCTGTTAATCAGCGACGGCTCGATGTTTAATCGAGATCGTCGCCTGTTCATCGGCGGATGTCCGGTGTCGAGTTGCGGAGCGCCGCTGTTAAACACGCGTCACTCGGTGTTTGCATTAGAAGCTTGCCTGTTGATCAGGCGTCGCTCGATGTTCTCGGTCCGTGTCCGCAATGGATTGTTCGGTGTTGTAATGGTAACTCGTCGAGTGATAAAGACCCTGAACAGCTTCGATTCGCCCCAACCGCGAAGGATCGAGCAAGAATCCGCCAGATCGGTGGCAACCTTCTGGCTCGGCAACCTGTAGCTCCGGGTCCGTCGCGCCGACGCTCGCCTCGCCAAGCGCCGCGATCGACAAGTTACGGTGCCGGTAAGGTTCGTCGAAGTTTTGGTGGATAGCGTTGGCGCTCCGACGGAGCAACGGCGTGGGCGCAATGAGCGAGATCGACCCATTGTTGTCAGATGAGGTGTAAATTGCGGTGACAGAAATGGGTTCCTAAGTTGCCATTCAGTATATTGGTGCGGTTAGCTTGCGAATTGCACAATTCGAAGTTAAGATTCCGGGGTAGCTAATCGGATCTACGCGGGCTTACAGGGGGTTGTAGAGATTGAACCAATCTAAGAACCCATACAGGTAATTACTCAATCAAAATGGAGATTAAATGAGACTGACCTTAGTATATTATATTTTCATCGCATTTACATTATCGGCTTGCGCGATTACCCCAAAATTAGAAAATTTAGCAAAGGAACGGCCAAATTTGGTTGGATTTTCTCAAAATACTATTGTCGAACGCTATGGAAAGCCAGATTCGACACATACAAGCTATATGGGAGCAAATAAAATTGATGTTTGGACCTATAATCATTTGGAATATAAAGTTCTTGCAAACACGGTTAGTCAAATAATGATAACCTTTATGGATGGCAGAGTGAGTAGCGTTTCTTATTCAGATCCTTATCGATATCGTAGGTGAGTTTTAATGCCTTGAGTGTGTTATATAGTTAGTGGATTGAAACAGCTGTGCTGTTGATTTAAATATTTTCGCCCTAAATTTTATAATTAGGTAACCTGCCTAAGAAATAAATAAGTCTTTAACAGGCTGTTGATTTTTGCAAAAATCAAATTTTCCATCACTAGATATAGCGGTCTACATCTATGATTTGTACTGTATATAGTACCTGGCTAACGGATAAGTTCATTTTTTCAACAACCTGTTAACAGGTTGGTGAAAAACTATTTTTTGCAATCAATATAGCACTATATTTAGCGCTGCAAGGTTAGATTTGGCACTAAGTAAAAAATTCTTTCAGTTAAATTTATTGTCTAGTGCATGGTTTTTCACTAATCTGTTAATGATAGTGAAAGTAAGGCAATAAATTTTACATTTCTCCAATTCAATTATAAAAAGCAATTCTATTTTATAAGTACTTTTCGTACATACTATAAGTCGTTATAAATGAATTATTTTTGTCGCTATTGAGTTAATTATCTATCAGATCTTTTGCTGTTTTAAAGCATAATATTTTTTTAACTTAAGTAATGCCTTAGGGATATAATAATTGGAAATAGTTAATATTGTAACAATATTTTTAAGCTCTAGTGTTTTAGCAGCACTAGTAACTGTTTTTTTTACCAGAAAATCGCATCAAGAAACGATTGCACTTAAATACATAACTGAAGAAAGAGCCAAATGGAGGGAGAAGATAAAGGAAACGATGTGCTTATTGAGTGAAGCAGTGAATTTGCCAAAATTAAATGGAGAACGTCTAAATAAAACAAGGATGACATCAACTTATTTAAAGCTTAGTCTGAATCCAGACCCCAATCATATCTTAGATAAGCAAATATTAACGTGCATAACCGAACTATGCTCCGAGCCAAATTATGAACGTTTCACCGTTTTGGAAACGAAAATTTCGCTTTTGCTTAAACATGATTGGGAAAGGGCAAAAAATGAAGCCAGATCACCAATTTCTAACCTTTTGTTGTTCGCATCAGTTATGGGTTTTATTTGGTGCATTTTTTATCTTATAATTAGAAAAACCTCAATTTATTCATTGATTCAAAATTTTCATTACTTTTCAGGAGCATATTCAGAGGTTGCTTTTTCTATCATTTTCATAGTAATTGCTATCTGGCTACTTATATTTTTAGTTAACAAAATTAGAGAATATAATCTGGATCGAAAAATAAAGATTCTAAACAAGTTATTGAATTAGTTAAAACGCTAAATACGACAACATAGATCAACGTATTCCTCATATCTTAAAATATTATTTTGATTTTTTTCTTCAAAGATTATGGCACATTAACTACAACCTGTCGTTCAAGTACCCGTGTAGTAAGTTTTTGTGTAACTTCTTTATCATCTATTACCAAAGTCAAAAATATACCGTTCTCACCTAATGGGAAAACTTTATTATTCCAACTACCGTGCCTTCCTGAAACATATTCAACAAGATTATTTGGGTATATTTCCTTTAAAAAAGTACTTTTTGAAAAAAGGATATCCGGCGATTTTGGATTGTTTCTTTCAGCATAAAGAACACCTTCAAACATAAAACCACCAGAGGTTTGGCCGTTATGAATATAAAGTGTTTTGTTCCAGTTTAACTCGATATTTTTATCAGATTTATTTTTTATTTCTAAAACAAAAGAATTACAAATTCCATCAGCACTGCAGTTCGGTATTAGTTTTGTGTCAAAATACTGGTTAGCTCCTTCGATTGTGACTGGTTCGGCTTCAAGTATGTATTGAATTTCACGTTTAAAAGCAATTTTCAGATTATCAAGTGATGATGCTATTATTTTAAAATCAACCCCTTTGCTTTCCAAGGCACTTCTCATGGCTGCTTGTGCATCGGCAAGCTTTGATTTATCTTCATTTGTAGTTAACTCTGAACCATAAATTGATAGCGTCATGGATTGTACTAATAAATTCAATACTGATTCATCTGCTCCATTTTTCAATAGCACTGTTGCTTGTTTTGAAAGATCAGTCGATTTATCCAGCATCCATGTTGCTGTCCTTTCATAACGATTCAAAGGAAGAATACTTTCCCATCTATCGATACTGACTGGTGAAATAGCGCTCTTCAATGTACTGTTTGGCTGTGCTTGTGAATAGTACTTATATTTATTTTGACTATAGTCATTTGCAGCATATTGTGAATTGATATGTTGCTTAGAACATCCAAATCCAAACAACAGCAAGAACAATACTTTTTTTGAAATCATTTTTTTATGTTGCAATGTAAGCATTTAATAATTATACGGAAATAATGATCAATATATCACTGAATACAATTACTGTTCATTATTTGGTTAGCTAAAAACAATATTTCAGAATTTAATCAATATCTAGTAGTCAGTTATGTTTTGCCTGCACTAAATATAATTTCTCTTAAGACTGAAAAATAGTTTTGCACTAACCTGTTAGAATCAAAAAACCTGAATAACTTCACGGTTTATATTTTTTAAATTTTCTGAAGAACATTAAGCATCTCCACTAGGTTAACAAATAACCGCTGAATCCATAGTGGCTGAAGTTGTAAAGTTTTCAAAAATACACTCTCTTATCTCTTTTGCTTTCTAGCTTTTATTAAACATTTCTGATTCATGCGGGTAAGCAGAAATATCTGCAGATTGCCCCCTAAAAAACATGTAGCTATAGTTTGCGATTTTAAACTCACAAAGTCTATTCATAAATCGACCTTGTTTGACAGCTTTATGGCTAGCAACTGCCCATTTGATGAAATAATTGAATGTCGCTTATTGGCCGATCACAGACATTCAAAATCTGGCGGGGTTTGAATTGTAACCCGTGGCGGCTTTGCGATCGGAACGACTGGCGGTTTTAATCGGAATACGTTGTTACTGTTCGAGAGAACGGCGCAAATCCTTGATGAGACGGTAGAGGTGCAATGAATCTGTCGGTGAGGGGGCAAAACCAAACCGCTCGTAGAACCGTTTTGCGGGGGAGTCCTTGGCGTGAACCGCAAAAGCACGAATACCGCCAATGTCGGCAGCCTGCAACGTGCGCAGCATCGCGTCTTTTAACAGGCCTGAACCAATCTTACGGCCTTGCCAGGCGGTGCTCACGGCCAGCCGCGCTAACAACATGACCGGCACAGGGTGACGGGCTAAGCCTTTGGTCAAGCGCTCCGGCGCATCGTTAAAAGCGACTTCGCCCACAACCAGGCTGTAGAAGCCAATGACGTCCTGGTCATGTAGACCGACATACGTTTGCGAAGCGTTGGCTTGCTGGTTGCCGAGGGCATAGCGAATCAGAAAGCGGTCAAGCTCCTCGTGCCCACAGGTAAAGCGATCAACGGGATGATCGCGCCGTAGCTTCTCAATCCGAAACCCCGTCATTCGGTCGTCGGCAGATCAAAGGGGCTCGGCTCGCGAAGCAAGCGTTGAATCTGGGGTACAAGTTGTGGCGGCGCATCGAGCGCGGACATAAATTTTTCCCATTGCTCGGCATTGAGTTCAAAGCGTTGTCGCTCGGTAAGCGTTTCGGCGGCGCGTGCCAAGGCACTCGCCAATACAAACTGACTGACCGAGCAATGGGCTGCCTGGGCTGCCGCGCTCAAGGTCTGCTTGGCTTCGGGCGATAATCGCAGGTCAAGTTTGGTGGTGCGAGTCGATTGAATAGCCATAATGCCTCCTATACACAGAGGAGAGCAGTATAGCCGTCAGACGTTGTCATGACAATTATATCCAAAGTGGATTCACGAGGTCTGAAAACGCCGGATGTTCGTCGGTGACGAACGGCCCTTCTTATCGCTGATAAACCGCATTATCCAACCTTCGCTGAAACCAGTCCATGCCATTATTTGCCATCCAACTCTGCTTTAAATAAAGCAGCGCGAACACCACTACCGATTCGACGTCCGCCTCTGAAATTGCGATCGCTAAAATTGAATTCCGCCGAGAGGCAAAATTGCGCTTTGCGTTAAGCGGTTACAAGCGTTGTCGGTTTTCGGTAAATACCACGACCTCCGGCGATGGCCGGCGCGCCTCGGCGTTCAGCAACGCGGCGATGGCGGAGACGATGCCGTTCAGGTCGTCGGCCTTGAACACGCCGCTGATGCGTTGGCTGGCCAGTCCGGGCGAGGCCAGTTGGATGCGGACTGGATGGTAGCGCTCGATTTCGGCGGCCACCTGGGCCAAGCTTTGGTCGCGCCAGATGATTTCGCCGCGCCGCCAGGCTTGACGGGCTTCAATGTCGATGGCGATCGGTGCGGATTGGCGCCCGGATGCGCTATAGGCCAGTTGCTCGCCGCTGCGCAGCGAGGAGGTGGCGAGCGCTTGGGCATCCGCGCCGGAGCGGACTTCCACTTCGCCTTCGAACACGCTGACCGTGGTGGATTCCGGACCTCGATACACTGCGAATTGGGTGCCGATGTCGCGAGTTTCGCCGCCGTCGGCCTTGACCACGAAAGGTCGCCAGGGTTGGTGGGCGACTTGCGCGAACAGTTCGCCGCGTTCGAGTTCCAACTCGCGCCGGCCTTTGCCGTATCGAACCGTGACGTCGGTCGCGGTGTTCAATTCCAACAAACTGCCGTCGGCCAAGGTCACGCTGAGCCGTTCGCCGATGTCGGTATGGTAGTGTTGATAGTGCTCGCCGAAATAAGGGCTTCGCCAGAGAAGGCCAACCGCCAACAGCAGCGCCGCCGCGATACCGACAGGATAAAAACGGTTGGCGGCGGCGCGGCGGACGGGTTTACGGCTCAGCGGACCTGCATAGACCGACTGCAACGGACTCATGGCTTGCCACAGCGTTTCCAGGGTTTGATATTCGTGGCGGTGGTGCGGATCGGCGGCTAGCCAGCGCTGGAATTCCAGCCGGTCCGCCGCGCAGCAACCCGGCGAACGCAGTCGGGCAAACCAAACGCTGGCGGCCTCGGCTGGCGATGGCGCGCTGGGGTGGTCAGACATTGCCGGCCGCCGTCGAGTCATTGCGCGTCGCTAAAATGCCGTGGCGATTCATGTCATGGTTCCAGCAAGCCGGCATCTTGCAGGTACTGCCGACAAGTCAGCAGGCCGGCGCTGACGTGCTTTTCCACCATAGCGACCGAAATGCCAAGGATGTCGGCAATTTGCGGGTAGGTGTGATTATGAAAGCGATGCAGTACGAAGGCTTCGCGCCGGCGCGGCGGCATGGCGTCGATTGCGGCGCGGATCACGGCTTGAGTTTGCGACAGGCTTAATTGTTGTTCGGGATTGTGGTCCCGGCTGGTTTGCTCCTCGAGTGCCGCGTCGCCGTCGTGTTTGGCGTCGTGCCAGTCCCGGCGGTTCAGTACGTTGACGGCTAATTGGCCGGCGATATGAAACAGCAGGGCCTTGGGGCTTTGGATGTCTTGAGCGGGGATGATCTTCAACAGGCGCCGATAGGCTTCCTGGGCCACGTCGGCGGCATCCTGCGGACAATCCAGGCGCCGCCGCAACATGGCCTGCAAATCCTTCTGGTGGGTTTCTATCAGGCACTGAACCCTGTGCCTTGCCAAGTCGTTCATGGGTTGGGATGGATGCGGCTAGTGAATGCGTGAATTCTCGACGCATGGTACACCGCAAATTGTCGCCGCGCCAACGAGATACGCCGATTCGCAATCGATGTCCGCGGTGCTGTTGTTTGCTAGCTGCCGGCATACTATGGCGCAGAACGCCCGCCGTCTTCCAAGGGCGGGACCAACGTGGCGTTCCGTTTTGCTAGGTCTAATATTGAATGCTGATTGATCCCATAAAAAATCGTGGTTGACCGAAGGTTGGAAACATGATGCTTGGACTGTCAAAACCGGCGCCGGTGAAATAATATTTATCCAATAAGTTATTCACATTCAACTGAGCACTGACTTTGGTTTTTCCAACCTTGATACTGTAGGCCGCCAGCAAATCAACGGTTGCATAGCCAGGGATCGTAAATTGCGGCGCGAGACAGCACGTCAATTGACTGCTTTGCAGATTAACTCCGCCACCCAATTTGAAGCCTTTCAGTGTGTCGCTCTGAAATTCATAAGTACTGAAAAGGCTGGCGGTATTGCGCGGTACGCCCCAATAGCGAGTCCCGACCGGATACAAGCCCAAAAATGCTTCATTTTCCGGATTGGTTTTGCTGATAGTGGTGTCCGTATACGAGTAAGTGGCTATCGCACTCCAGCCCGGCAAGATTTCGCCTTGAATATCCAGTTCTGGACCTCGGTTGTGCACTTCACCAACTGCAAGTTGGCAGGGTCCGCCACCACATATATGCGACACATTCGGATCGGTTGAAGCGAGATTTGTTTTGGTTAAGTCGTAATACGCCAAAGTTGCACGCAAACGACCGTCGAAGAACTCGGTTTTTACGCCTCCTTCATATTGAGTAGCACTGGTTGGGTCAATTGTTTTACTGATACCTGGACTGACATAAGCTCTGCCGGAGTTGGCGCCAAAACCTTCAACATAGTTGGCGTAAAGGCTGAGCCAACTTTGCGGTTGCCACAGGATCCCGACGCGCGGTGTCACCGCATCTTGGGTCGTTGGATCTTGTGAAGTCACCGTGCCGGTGTAGTTTTGCGATGACTGCTTTTGATGGAGGCTGTCGTAAAAGCTAGCCCACACGAGATACGATAAAATATCCGCACGCCAACCCGCCGGAAATCAGTCGTGACAGCCGAATCGATCAGTAGACCCGTCAAAACCTTGTGTAGCAGCCGGCAATCTTCGCTATTCGATGACGTCGTGATTGAAGAGGTGCCCGAGTCTATCGCCCCATCCGCCTCTGGAAAGCCCTACATCCGTTTCGAAGCCCCCGATCCACGCGGATTGTCGATCAATGGCAAGCCGTTGCGCGAACATCTGCAACAGACCGGCTTAACCACGCCGCTGAAATTGCGTCCTCTGTTGGAATCGTTGTCCTTCGCGGACTTTGAAGTCCGTTACCAGCCCGGCGGGCGTCCGCCGTATGCGCCGCGGGCGATGGTCGGCATCATTCTGTATGGGATTTTGCAAGGCTTGAGCAGTTTGCGCGATCTGGAGCGCTTGGCCCGGTCCGACGTGGGTTGCTGGTGGTTGAGCGGCGGCATCATGCCGGATCATTCGGTCATCGGCCGGTTTGTGCGTCAACACGAAACCCTGTTGACGACCGAGTTTTTCGATGGCGTGACCCGTCAGGTCTTGAAAGTCACCGGCTCCGGGACGACCACGCTGGCCGGCGACGGCACTATCATCGAAGCCATGTCCTCGCGGTTTCAATTGATGCGGGAAGAAGCGCTCCAGCAAGCCTTGGTCCAAGCACAGGAAACGGTACGGGCCCATCCAAGCGATACCGCCGCTGCGCAGCGATTGAACGTGCTGGAACAGGCGCAAGTCGAGCTCACGGCGCGTCAGCAAAAACAGGCCGCCAAGGGCAAGGACCCCGCCAAGACTCAAGTGCAAAGCAACGAACCGGAGGCGGTGTTGCAACCGCAAAAGAATTCCAAGGACTTCCGTGGCAGTTACAAGCCAACGGTATTGGCCAACGATAGCCGGGTCATCGTCGCTTGCGACGTGCATCCCTCCAGCGAAACCGAAGTCATCCCGGCCTTATTGGATCGCGCCCAAGCCCTGGGCCTGGTCGAAACCGCCCTGTTCGACTCTGGTTTTTTCAGCGACGGCATCCTGGACGCGACCGAGCAACGCGGCATCGAACTGCTCTGTCCAGAAGGCCAAAGCCTAGGCGAAGACTGGAACAAACAATCGGACAAACAAATCCCCAAAAGCCGCTTCATCTATCAAACCGACGATGATAGCTATCTGTGCCCGAACCAACAACGGCTGACCCCGCATCACACCTGCAACGGCGGCAAACGCGGCCGGGCTTATACCGTCTACACCTGTGACGCCTGTAACGATTGCCCGCTGAAAAGCCAATGTATCCGTGGCAAGGGCGGTCGCACACTCAAGCGCTATGCCAGCGATGACCAAAAAGACGCCCTGCGCCGGAAAATGACCCAGCCCGAACCGCGCCAGCGCTACCGGCAGCGCCAAGCGATGGTGGAACCCGTTTTTAGTCAGCTCCGGGGCCGGCAGGGTTTAAACCGCTTTCGCCGCAAGGGCTTGGCCGGCGTCAAAGTCGAGTTCGCCTTGCATGCCATGGCATACAACCTGGGTCGCGCCTTGGCTGTTGCCATTTTTAGCGTTCTATATCAATGGCTGCGCTGGATGGCGGGCTGGTTTGCGCGCATATTGCATTTTTGGCATTTGCCCGCAACCCACCACGGATCTCGGCTGGTCCAGGAAAATAGGGCCGGTTTTTGAGGGTTGGAACGAAAAACTGGGGTTTTACGACGGCCTC